>JBFGYY010000037.1:0-12935 GCA_041587095.1 Motiliproteus sp.
GCAGTGTCCGCGCTGTTGTTACGCCAGTGTTACGCCAGGAGTTTCGCTCAACATGACCGCTCGCAGAGAACTAGCCAACGCCATTCGCGCATTAAGTATGGATGCTGTACAGCGTGCTAAATCCGGCCACCCCGGCGCCCCCATGGGGATGGCGGACATTGCCGAAGTGTTATGGAACGACTACCTGCAACATAATCCTGCCAATCCGCAGTGGTTTAACCGGGATCGTTTTATCCTCTCCAACGGCCACGGCTCAATGCTGCTGTATTCGCTGCTGCACCTCAGCGGCTATGACCTGAGCATTGACGACCTGAAGAACTTCCGTCAGCTCCACGCCAAAACGGCCGGTCACCCGGAGTTTGGTTATGCACCGGGCATCGAAACCACCACCGGCCCGCTGGGCCAGGGCATCGCCAACGCCGTGGGCATGGCGATGGCCGAAAAAGCACTCGCGGGACAGTTTAACCGTGAAGGCTACGAAATCGTTGATCACTACACCTACACCTTTATGGGTGACGGCTGCATGATGGAAGGGATCTCCCACGAAGTCTGCTCCCTGGCCGGCACACAGGGCCTGGGCAAGCTGATTGCATTCTGGGATGACAACGGCATCTCCATCGACGGCGAAGTCGAAGGCTGGTTCAGCGACGACACCCCCGCGCGTTTCGAGTCTTACGGCTGGCAGGTGATTCGTGCCGTCGACGGGCATAATCCGGAAGCTATTCGCGATGCGATCGAAGCAGCGCACGCCAATACCGAGCAGCCGACCCTGATCTGCTGCAAGACCATTATCGGTTTTGGTTCACCGAATAAAGAAGGCAAGGAAGACTGCCACGGCGCACCGCTGGGTGACGACGAGATCGCACTGACCCGCGAGCGACTGGGCTGGAAACATCCTGCCTTTGAAATTCCTGAAGATATCCGCAGCGCCTGGGATGCCCGCGATGGCGGCTGCATTGCAGAAAATGACTGGAACGAAGACTTCGCGGCCTACAACGATGCCCACCCGAAGCTGGCCGCCGAATTCCTGCGCCGCATCAGCGGTGACCTGCCGGAGAACTTCGCCCAGGACGCCGATGCCTACATTCAGTCACTGCAGGAAAAAGGCGAGACCATCGCCAGCCGTAAGGCTTCTCAGAACGCGCTGAACGCCTTTGGTCCGATGCTGCCTGAACTGATGGGCGGTTCCGCGGACCTGGCCGGCTCTAACCTGACCATCTGGAGTGACTGCCGGGGCCTGAGCAAAGACAACAGCGACGCCAACTACATCTATTACGGTGTGCGCGAGTTTGGCATGTCCGCCATCATGAACGGTATCGCCCTGCACGGTGGTTTTATTCCCTACGGTGCCACCTTCCTGATCTTTATGGAATATGCCCGTAACGCCGTGCGCATGGCCGCGCTGATGAAGCAGCGTAGCATCTTCGTCTATACCCACGACTCGATTGGTCTGGGTGAAGATGGGCCGACACACCAGCCGATCGAGCAGATCACCAACCTGCGCACTACGCCGAATATGCAGTTGTGGCGCCCCTGTGACGCCGTTGAATCCGCCGTCGCCTGGAAAGCCGCTATCGAGCGTGTCGACGGCCCGACTTCGCTGATCTTCTCACGCCAGAACCTGCCGCATCAGCAGCGTTGTTCCGAGCGCCTGAATAACATCAAGCGCGGTGGTTACATCCTGCGTGAAACCCAGGGCCAGCCAGATGCGATCCTGATCGCCACCGGTTCCGAAGTGTCCCTGGCCATGGACGCCGCCGATCTGCTCGCCAAAGAAGGCAAGCAGGTACGAGTTGTCTCCATGCCTTCTGCCGAGGTCTTCGAAACACAGTCCCGCGAATACCGCGAGTCGGTTCTGCCTCCCGCCATCACCGCACGGGTTGCTGTCGAAGCAGCGCACGCCGACTACTGGTACAAATACGTGGGTCTGAACGGCCGTATCGTTGGCATGACCAGCTTTGGCGAGTCAGCACCGGCCAGCGAGCTGTTTAAACTGTTCGGCTTCACCGCCGACAATGTTGCCGCTCAGGTCAAAGCACTGGTCTGAATGTCGACAGGGTGTCAACAACCCCGGAGAGATTGCTCTCCGGGACAGGGGAAGGCTCGAACCGGTCAGACAGGATGAAGGGATGAGTTTCAGGGTTGCTATCAACGGCTACGGACGGATTGGCCAGAGCGTGCTGCGCGCGCTCTACAGTGCCGGTGCAACGGGCAATCTGAAAGTCGTCGCGATCAATGAACTGACCGATATCGACACCATCACCTACCTGACCCGTTACGACACCACCCACGGCCGCTTTCCGGTTCCGGTCAGCAATGATGGCACTCATCTGATGGTTGCCGAGGACCGTATCGCACTCTACAACGAACCCGATGCCACGCGCCTGCCCTGGCGGGAGCTGGATATTGACCTGGTGCTGGAGTGCTCAGGATCCTTTTGCGATCGCCCCGGCGCCGAAGCGCACCTGACCAGCGGTGCGCGCCGCCTGTTATTTTCCCAGCCGGCCTCCCCTGACGTGGATGCCACCGTCATCTACGGTTTTAACCACCAGCAGCTCCAACCCGAACACCGGATCGTTTCCAATGCCTCCTGCACCACCAACTGCGTGGTGCCGGTACTGGATCTGATCGACCGCCATCTGGGTATTCAGCGCGGTGTCACCACCACCATCCACTCGGCAATGAACGACCAACCGGTAATCGACAGCTATCACCACACCAACCTGCGCCTGACGCGCAGCGCCTTGCAGTCGATTATTCCGGTGGATACGGGCCTGGCACGCGGCATCGACCGACTGCTTCCTCATATGGCGGGACGATTCGAGTGTCTGCACCTGCGAGTACCCACTATCAATGTATCGTTGATGGATCTGTCACTGCAGGTTGAGCGCGAAACCAGCGCGGCAGACTTGCAACAGCTGTTCCGCGACGCGGCCGAAGGCCCGCTGCGCGGGCTGCTGGGATATACCGAAGAGCCCCATGCCTCGGTAGATTTCAACACCGACCCCCGTTCCGCTATCGTGGACGGCACCCAGATTCGCGTCAGCGGCGGCACGCTGATTAAGATGCTGTGCTGGTTCGATAACGAATGGGGCTTTGCCAACCGGATGCTGGACGTCGCAAGCAGCTGGCTGCGACTCGGCTCCGGTTCTGGTCAAACCGGCAATCCAGATTCAACCACCTTTCAGACTAAACCACACTAGGATAAGCCCATGAGTGTTTTAAAAATGACAGACCTGGATCTGAGCGGAAAGCGCGTTCTGATCCGTGAAGACCTTAACGTACCCGTAAAAGAGGGCAAGGTGAGCAGCGACGCACGAATCCGTGCTGCTTTGCCCACCATCGAGTTTGCTCTGAAAGCGGGCGCCAAGGTGATGGTGATGTCGCATCTGGGCCGTCCTTCCGAAGGCGAATACGACGAAACGTTCTCTCTGGCACCGGTTGCCGAGCATATCGGCGCACTGCTGCAGCGCAAAGTGCCACTGCTGAAAGATTGGCTGGACGGCGTCAACGTCGAAGCCGGTCAGCTGGTGCTGCTGGAAAACGTCCGCTTCAATCGTGGTGAAAAGAAAAACAACGACGATCTGGCGCGCAAGATGGCGGATCTGTGCGATATCTTCGTTATGGATGCGTTCGGTACCGCGCACCGCGCCCAGGCCTCCACCCATGGCGTCGCCAAGTACGCCCCCGTCGCCTGTGCCGGACCGTTGCTGGCCAACGAACTCGACGCGCTGGCCAAGGCGTTGCTGGCTCCCGTCAGCCCGGTCGTTGCGATCGTCGGTGGCTCCAAAGTTTCCACCAAACTGACCGTGCTCGAAGCCCTGTCCGAAAAAGTCGACCAGTTAATCGTGGGCGGCGGCATCGCCAACACCTTCCTGGCCGCCGCCGGACATCCGGTGGGCAAGTCGCTGTACGAAGCCGATCTGATCGATCAGGCCAAGGCACTGATGGCCAAAACGCACATTCCGCTCCCCACCGATGTCGTGGTTGCTACGGAGTTTTCTGAAGCCGCCACCGCCACCGTAAAAGCGGTCAGTGACGTGGGCGAGGATGATATGATTCTGGATATCGGTCCCGATACCGCGCAGGCGCTGGCCAAGATTCTTCACGCCGCCAAGACCATCATCTGGAACGGGCCCGTCGGCGTGTTCGAATTCGACCAGTTTGGCGAAGGCACCAAAGTCCTCTCCATGGCGATCGCCGACAACCAGGGCTTCTCTATCGCGGGCGGGGGCGACACACTGGCCGCCGTGGATAAGTATGACATTGCCGACAAAATCTCCTACATTTCCACCGGCGGCGGCGCGTTCCTGGAATTTGTCGAAGGCAAGGCCTTGCCGGCAGTTACCATCCTGGAAGAGCGGGCCAAAGGCTAGAACAGTATAAACCAGCCCGGCGCAGCGCTGCCGGGCGAACCGATTTACAGGTAGCGGGTACCCTCCCGCTTTCTTCAGGTGGCGTCCGACGTCACCTCTTTGCAAAACAGTGAGGTCAAACATGGCTCTGATCAGCATGCGGCAACTGCTGGACCATGCCGCAGAATATAACTACGGCATCCCGGCATTTAACGTCAACAACCTAGAGCAGATGCGCGCCATTATGGAAGCCGCTGCCAAGACCGATAGCCCGGTGATCGTGCAGGCGTCAGCCGGCGCACGTAAATATGCCGGCTCCAACTTTCTGCGCCATATGATCGAAGCGGCCATCGACGAGTTTCCTCATATCCCGGTTTGCATGCATCAGGATCACGGCACCTCACCGGCCATCTGCCAGCGTTCCATCCAACTGAACTTTTCCTCGGTCATGATGGACGGCTCCCTGCGTGAAGATGGTAAGACGCCCAGCGACTACGACTACAACGTCGAAGTTACCCGCCGCACCGTTGAAATGGCGCACGCCTGCGGCGTGTCCGTAGAAGGCGAACTGGGCTGCCTGGGTTCATTGGAAACCGGACAGGCCGGTGAAGAAGATGGCGTCGGTGCCGAGGGTATCCTGTCTCACGACCAGATGCTGACCGACCCCGACGAAGCGGCTGACTTTGTTAAGCGCACCAATGTCGACGCGCTGGCGATCGCCTGCGGCACCAGTCACGGCGCCTACAAATTCACCCGTCCCCCTACCGGTGATGTATTGTCCATCGACACCATCAAAAAGATCCACCAGCGCCTGCCCAACACCCACCTGGTGATGCACGGCTCCTCCTCCGTTCCCCAGGAGTGGCTGGCGGTGATCAACGAACATGGTGGTGCGATCCCCGAAACCTACGGTGTGCCCGTTGAGCAGATCGTCGAAGGGATCAAATACGGTGTGCGCAAGGTCAATATTGATACCGACCTGCGTCTGGCCTCGACCGGTGCGATTCGTCGCTTCCTGGCCGAGAACCCCGCCGAATTCGACCCGCGCAAATACCTGGCTAAGACCATGCAAGCGATGACCGATATCTGTATCGCACGCTACGAAGCCTTTGGTACTGCCGGTCACGCGTCGAAAATCCGCGCGATTTCCCTGGAGGATATGGCGGATCTGTACGCAGCGGGCAAGCTGGACGCCCAGGTCAACTGATCCGGGCCACGAGAGCGCCCTCGCGGCGCTCTTTTCTGTCTCTTTTTCCAGGCTCCCCCGATGCCGGAACTTTTCAACCCACAACAATTACGCGCGCAACTTCGCCCGCTGCCAGGCCGCGAAGCGCCGTTCACGCTCAGCGATGCCGAAACCGTTTTCTGCCGCTACTACCAGCTACACTGCGACAATGCCCAACAACAGATGGGATATGTCGAACTGGCCGGCTTTCGTATCGCCGTGCACCGCTTTACCCCCAAGACAACCGATCCTGCCCGAGGCACGCTCCTGCTGGTGCATGGCTACCACGATCACCACGCACTTTACGGGCACCTGATCCGCTACGCTCTGCAGCGCAGACTGGCGGTGCTGGCTTTCGACCTGCCGGGACACGGGCTCTCATCCGGCACCACCGGAGCCATCAGCGGCTTCGGGCAATATCAGGATGTGCTGAAAGGATTGATCGACATCTGTCATCAACAGATGCCCGGCCCCTTGCACCTGATGGGACAAAGTACCGGCGGCGCCATCATCAGCGACTATCTGCTGCGCCGCCAACTGCCTCCCGACGCCGGCGTAGTGCTGCTGGCACCGCTGGTGCAGCCGGCGGGCTGGCAAGGCATCAAGCTGCTACACAGCCTGCTGCGGCCGATCCTTAAACAGGTACCGCGCTCTTTCGCCTGTAACAGCCACGACGCCCGCTTCCTGACGTTCCTGAAAGAGCAGGATCCCCTGCAAAGCCGCCATGTCTCCGTCGCCTGGGTCAGTGCACTGCGCGACTGGGTGCCGCAGTTTCTTGCTCTGCCTTCCCTCCCCGCAACGGTGCTCGTTGTACAGGGCGAGGAGGACAGCACGGTCGACTGGCGCTACAACATCCCGGTGCTGCAGGACAAGTTTCCTGCCCTGCAGCTGCTCAGACTTGCACAGGGGCGTCACCAACTGGCCAACGAGTCCGAGCAGATTCGCAAGAAAATGCTGAACTGGCTCGACACGCATTGGCAGGTGTAACCCCGCACGTTCGTCACTGGCGATGATCCCTCCCCCTCTCGGTCAGACGCTAACCCTTTCCTGTTGCGCTTCGTATTGGCAACAATCATCAGACGTGACTAGACTCAGTTATTGCGTTTCAAACAACGCATACTAATAACAACTCAGGTCTGCAGACGCGCGCCTGGCAAGGCCCTCTGAACACGACCTGCCTAACCAGGAGACAGGTTATGGGACTCTTTAGCTCACTCTTTTCCAGCAAGCCCGACTACCCGCCCTTAGACCCCCAAAGCAGCGCCGCACAGCGCATCGCCGAAGTGGCACCGCAGCTCAAGGAGCTGGCCAGCAAGGTTTCCGATCCGCTGGAGATCGTTCCTTCGGAACATGCCGCCTATGTGTTTATCGGTAAACCGCCGAAGAGTTTTGGCATGGCCTGGGTACACGACGGCAAAGTCAGCGGCCTGAATACGCTGGTAGAGGAACACGACATGAAACCCGCCGAAATCGCCGGCGTGGTGGACGAATTGCGCAGCGCCTACGAGCACTGCAATCAAGCCAGCCGCTTCTGCGCCGATGTCGAGGGCAAGACCCTGGTCGTGACCCCTTCAGAACAACTTGAACGCGAAGTACACGAAATCATCGACAAGCTGGTGCACTAACGGTTGTGGGTACTGCTCAAAAGGGTTGTTCAGAGCAACAACCCTTTTGCTTATCACCTCTTACGACCTCTCACCTCCTACCTCTCGCCTCAGGCTTTGGCAATATAGGTCAGTAGCTCCACCACCTGATCGGTACTGGTCGCCCACGCCTTGGCTGCGGCATCCACCTCCTTCAACGGGTGAACAATATCTTCGCCATGCAAGGTGATATACGGCGTATCCAGCGCGGCGCAATAACCGGCGTCAAAGGCCGCATTCCACTGCTTATATTTATCGCCAAAGCGGATCACCGCCAAATCACACTGCTCGATTAACGTCTGGGTACGAATGGCGTTCACCTTGGCAGACTGATGATCACGCCAGAAAGGCTTCTCTTCGGCGCCCAGCACATCCCCGGCGGCATCGCTGGCCTCGTGGTCGGTAACCGCAGAGGTGAAATGGATATCCAGGCCTTTATTCCGGGCGCCCGCTTCTATCTCGGCACGCCAGTTAGTGTGAATCTCACCGGATAGGTAAACAGTTAAACGCATATCGTTATCCTCGGGTTTGTGTTGCGGCCAACCGGTTAATTCAATGACCGGCGGCAGGCTTTTCGCTAAGTCAGTTTTCAGGCAAAGCAACTATTGTTTGAAACTAGCCAGATCAATTTTGCAGTCATGCAAAACCTCTTGGGCCTGCAGCCGCTTCTGGCCCGCCGCTACCGCCATCACCTTGGCCAGAACTTCACCCACCTCTCCCTTGGACACAGCGGCTTTCTTGGCCTGCTGCAGGTAATAACGGGTGCAGGGCTGGCAGTTCATCGCCATCGCTGCCGCCAAACCGACCAGCACTTCGGTACGGGTATCCAGATGTTCGTTGGCATGGGTTGATTCGTAAAATGCATCGTACTTCTTCTGTTGCGATGAGCTCAGCATAGCGACTCCCTGTTTATCAAATAACGTTCCATCCCAGATGAGCGGTTGCCAGAGGGCTACCGCCCGACGTTTAAGTTAAGGATACCGAATCAAAAGGCTCACAGCGACGCCTGCACGGTTTGCCGGCTGGTCGCTGGAAGCGATGTCCGTGCGCACTTGATGCGTATCAAGTACCCGACCAGGATGATCGGATACATTACCTGCCATCGAATCAGACCGTTCTCAGCTAAGGATACCTTCTATGTTCTGTGTACAATGCGAGCACACCATCACCACCCCCGTAGCCACAGGCTGCTCTTATGCACAGGGTATGTGCGGCAAAACGTCCGAAGTATCCGACCTGCAGGACCTGCTGGTCTACGCACTGCAAGGCACTTCGTTCTACGCTGAAAAAGCCCGCGAGTTTGCTATCGTCGACAGTGCGATCGACGCGTTTGTACCGCAAGCCTTTTTCGCAACACTGACCAACGTCAACTTCGAAGCCGAACGCATCACCGGCTATGCCCGTCAGGCGCAGCAGTACCGCGATATGCTCCGCGACAAATACCTGGCCGCCTGCCTGACAGCGGGTAAGGAGCCTGCCGCACCCTCAGCAGCCGCCTCGTTCGACCTGGCTTCCGATGCCACCGCTCTGCTGGCCCAGGCTCCTATCGCCGCCGTCAACCGCGGCAAAGATCAGGTCGACGCTGATGTGATGGGGCTGCGACTGCTCTGTCTTTACGGCCTCAAGGGTGCGGCCGCCTATATGGAGCACGCACGGGTACTCGGCCAGCAGGATCCTGAAGTCGGTGCCGGTTTCCACCACATTATGGCCTGGCTGGGTACCGACCCGACAGATCTGGGCGAGCTGCTGGCCTGCTCCATGGAGATCGGTCAGCTCAACTACCGGGTTATGGCGATGCTGGATGAGGGCGAAACCAACAAATTCGGCCACCCCGCCCCGACCCAGGTCAACGTCAAGACCGTGCCCGGCAAGGCCATACTGATTTCCGGCCACGACCTGTGCGACCTGAAACTGATCCTCGAGCAGACCGAAGGCACCGGCATCAACGTCTACACCAACGGCGAGATGCTGCCTGCGCACGGCTACCCGGAACTGAACAAATACAAGCACCTGGTGGGTAACTACGGCAGTGCCTGGCAGAACCAGCAGAAAGAATTTGCCGCCTTCCCAGGCGCCATCGTCATGACCTCCAACTGCATGATCGACCCGAATGTCGGCGACTACGGTGACCGCATCTTTACCCGCAGCATTGTCGGTTGGCCCGGCGTCACCCATATCGAGGGTGACGATTTCAGCCAGGTGATCGAATGCGCGCAGGCACAGGCGGGCTTCCAGTATGAAGAGATTCCGCACCACATCACCGTCGGTTTCGGTCGCAATGCCCTGATGAATGCGGCACCCGCGGTTATCGAGCAGGTAAAACTGGGTAACATCAAGCACTTCTTCCTGGTGGGTGGCTGCGACGGCGACAAGGCCGAACGCAGTTACTACGAAGATTTCACCGCCGCTGCGCCGCAGGATACCGTGATCCTGACTCTGGCCTGCGGTAAATTCCGCTTCAACAAGAAGCCCTTTGGGGATATCAACGGCATTCCGCGCCTGATCGATATCGGACAGTGCAACGACAGTTACTCTGCTATCCAGCTCGCCTTGGCGCTGGCCAAAGAGTTCGATTGTGGCATTAACGAGCTGCCGCTGAACCTGGTATTGAGCTGGTTCGAGCAGAAGGCGATTGTGGTATTGCTGACGCTGCTGTCACTGGGTGTGAAAGATATCCGCGTCGGTCCGTCCGTTCCCGGCTTCCTCACCGACAACCTGGTGGCGATTCTTAACAAGGAGTTCGGCCTGACCACCATCGGCGGTGTCGAGGAAGATTTGGACCTGATGCTGAAAAAGAGCGCCTGAGGTCAACCCTGCTGATCTAAGCGGCCTGCGGGCCGCTTTGTCGGTATTGCCTTTACGCGTTGTCTTTTGCTTGCCTGAGCGATGCCAGCCTAACCGGTTATGCCGCACCAGACTCACGCCTGTTACCGAGAGAGCCCCTATGTCATCGACACAAACCGCCGCATTCGCCCCACTGATCTGTACCCAGCGTATCGAAGAAACCGTCGATGCCGCGACCTTTATTTTTCGCACTGCTGATTCCAGTCCGTTGGACTACAAGCCCGGCCAGTTCATCACTTTCCAGGTTGATGTGGCCGATGAGCAGCTGCACCGCGCCTACTCGCTCTCCTCGTCACCCT
Source organism: Motiliproteus sp. (assembly GCA_041587095.1). GTDB lineage: Bacteria > Pseudomonadota > Gammaproteobacteria > Pseudomonadales > Balneatricaceae > Motiliproteus. The sequence goes on from JBFGYY010000037.1 coordinate 10,367, forward strand.
CGCGACCCGAGAACATCGCCATCACCGTCAAGCGGGTAGCGGGCGGTAAAGTGTCCAACCATCTGCTGGACCATCTCAAACCCGGGCATATGCTGCCGGGTATGGCACCGACCGGAGAGTTTAATTTTATCGACTGCCAGTCTACGTCAAACGTGCTGCTGTTCAGTGCCGGCAGCGGCATCACCCCCTGTCTCTCCATCGCCCGCTGGTTGCTGGATACCGATCCTGAGGCACAGATCCGGTTTATCTACAGCGCCCGCACCGCTGCCGATGTGATCATGGCCGACACGTTGGCTGATCTCGCCCGGCAACACACCAATTTCCATCTGCATCGGGTTTTGAGTCAGCCCGAGGGCCCCGATGACCACCAGGGCCGGATCGACCAGGCCCTGTTTGACAAGCTGGTGCCCGAGGTTGCCGGTCACAGCCTGTTTACCTGCGGCCCCGCCGACTATATGGACGCCATAAAATCGTTCGCTGCCGCCCGTGGTCTGGATATGGACTACTTCCATCAGGAAAGCTTTCTCCCCGCCGCAGCCAACGACACAGGCGCCGATGATGGTAACAGCTACCAGCTGCAGGCGCCCAAGTTCGCCAAATCCGCCGTCATCAACGGCGGACAAAGCCTGCTGGAGGCGATGGAAGGCGCAGGCCTGCCGGTTATCGGTGCCTGTCGCAGCGGCGTCTGCGGCTCGTGCAAATGCCAGGTTCTGGCCGGTGATGTCACCAGCACGAGTCAGGCGACCCTGACAGAGGCTGAGATTGCCGCCGGTTACGTGCTGGCCTGCTCCAGCCGGGCGGGTTCGGATCTGGTGGTGGAGCTCTGATTCGAAGGCTAGGGGCTAGGAGCTAGGACGCCGCTGCGCGGCTGCTAGATACTAAAGCGCGGCAGGCGACAGGAAAATGCTTTGGCACTTGGTCCTTAGTTCCTAGTCCCTCGCTCCTGAAAACCAGGGCTGTCAACGACATGTCCGTTCGCTGCTTTCGATTCGTAAGTAGAAACCGAAGATCACAATAGATTTAGAAGCAGCGAACCCACAAATCGTTAGTCAGTCGCTGTCTGTAACTCTGGATTCCTCTTAAAATAGCCGCTATATCAACACCCGCTATCGGGTGCATATCGGTTTATCAGGAAGCCATGGTCATGATCACCCCTTCTCATCTCTTACTCGTCGGTGTTGCAGCGATCTGGGGCTTTGCCTTTGTTGCGCAAAGCACCGGTATGGAACACCTGGGACCGCACAGCTTCAACGCGGCCCGCTTCCTGTTTGGTGCCTTGTCGCTGGTGCCGCTCTGGTTCGTGATGCGACACAAGAGCCCCTCCCGGATCCCCCACGGCAAGACGCTGTGGCTGGGTGGTGTGGTCGCCGGTACAATTCTGTTTGCCGGTTTCAGTTTTCAACAGATCGGCCTGCTGCACACCACCGCCGGTAACGCCGGCTTTATCACCGGCATGTATATCGTCATGGTGCCTATCGTCGCCATGCTGTTGGGCCAGAGCAGCAGTCCGCAGACCTGGGCCGGCGTGGTGTTGGCGCTGATCGGCCTGTACAGCTTGTCGATCGGCCCCGATTTCACCATCAATCAGGGTGACCTGCTGGAATTGATCGGTGCATTGTTCTGGACCGCCCACGTACTGCTGATTGGCTGGTTGTCGCGCAAAGTGGACGCCGTCAGTCTGGCGATCAGCCAGTTTGCCGTCGCGGCGGTGCTGGCGACCATCGCGGCAGCCCTGTATGAAACGCCCACGCTGATGGGCTATGAAGCGGCGCTGCTACCACTACTGTATGCCGGCATCGCCTCCAGCGGTATCGCCTTCACCTTACAGATCATTGCCCAACGCAAGGTCGAACCCAGCGTCACGGCGCTGATCCTCTCGACCGAAGCGGTCTTCGCCGTGATCGGCGGCTGGTGGCTGCTGGATGAAACCCTGGGCGCCAAGCAACTGCTGGGCTGTGGTTTAATGCTGGCGGGCATGCTGGTCAGCCAGTGGCCGAGCCGCAAACCCGTGGATAACTCGCTGGCAGCGCAGAGCTGACAGATACGCAGGCACAGGTCGTTAGCGCCGTTGTTAAGACGGCCTGCGCCGTATCGATGCACAATCGCACAGGCGCTCAGTCGGCGTCGGGCGTATCAAAGCTGGCCGGCAATGCCCGGTGGCGAAGTTTGGACAACACCACCTGGGTGTGGGTATCGCTCAGGGTGCAGAACAGCTCTAAGATCTCATCCAGCCGCCCCATGGTCGGTACGGCCACTTTCACTACAAACGCCTGCTCACCGGTGACGTTGTAGCACTCGACCACTTCCGCCACGTCCAGCATCAGCGCCTTGAAGCGCTTCTCTTTGGCGCGAAACACCGTGCATTGCACCAGCGCGACAATGGGATAACCGACCCGGTCCAGATCGACCTCGACCCCGTAGCCACGGATCACACCGCTCTGTTCCAGTTTGCGCACCCGCTCCGCCACCGCCGGCGCCGACAGGTGGACCCGCTTACCAAGATCGGCAAAGGAGAGGCGCGCGTTCTCCTGCAGGGCCAGAAGAATTTTGCGGTTGATGCTGTCGAGCA
>JBFGYY010000038.1:0-12837 GCA_041587095.1 Motiliproteus sp.
GAGGGCCGGGCTTCTGGTGGCGGCGCTGATCTTCGGCGCCGCGTCCGGCGCCGGCGCCACCCTCCTCGACTACCTGGCCTACGGCGACTCGATCACCCGCGGCACCTGCGACCGCGGCGTCGGCGAATGTCCGTCCAACCTGTGCGGCTTCAACGGCATGGTGGGCAAGCTCGGTCGCTTCCTGCACGTTTTCGGTTATCTCTTGTGACGTGGTGGCAATATTGCCGATGGCCCGGACCTGATTTTCCATTTTGGAGGTAAGTTGGTCGACGGAAAAAGAAACTTCGGCTGCCGAGATGGCGTTAACGCCCGTCTGGCCGGCGAGCTGTTGCATCAGACTGCTGTGCAGCGGCGGCTCGATCTCTGCAGTGGCGGCGGGGAGGCTGCGATAATAAAGGGCTGCGCAGACGAGAGAGGCAGCCAGGGTCACGAACGCGGTCAGAGCCAGCACGCTTAGCTGCTGGGTGTCTGTGTCACTGAAAATTGCTACCAGCACCACAATTGTGCTGCTTATCAGCACAGAAGGTACGAGGGTACGTAAAAGATACTGCTGGTTCATGGTCACTACCCGGTTTTATTTATTGTATTCAGCAGAATAGATGAATTGAACGACGTTCTCCACAGTAGGGTTCTATTGCGGAACCTTGGGCTGCTGCGGCTATAATTAGTCCGTGTGACGATCAGGCTTGGTGAGCGCTGGGTCGCAGCAGAGGGTGAGGCGTTTGCCGAATGTGCCTATCAGGGGCAGGTGGACTCAAACCCCTGTTGGTCGTGCCTATGATGGTCGCCCTTATGTTGGTTGCTCCGAAATTGTAGCCCAGGCATGCACCATTCCAGTAGACTGCGGAGCTTTGCAGCCCGACCCTGGTTGTACCTGAGCCGGGCATCGCTTGATCGATTCATTAGTCATTTAGCTTTTCGTTGGCTTGCGTCGCAGCCTCTGTGCGACGCTATCTCTGCCGATATGCCGTGGAAACTTGTATGTTGAAAATTGTTGCCGATGAAAATATGCCTTTGGTCGAGCCGTTTTTTGATGCCCTGGGTAAGGTGGTCAGAGTCACCGGGCGAACCATGACCGCCACCCAGGTTGCCGATGCTGATCTTCTGCTGGTGCGTTCGGTGACGCCTGTCGGGCCGGCATTGCTCGGCGGCTCCAAGGTTGGTTTTGTGGGTAGCGCGACTATCGGAACCGATCATATCGATCAGGATTGGCTGGTTGCTCAGGGCATCGGCTTTTCCAATGCACCCGGTTGCAATGCCGAGTCGGTGGTCGATTATGTACTCAGCGCTTTGTTCAATCTGGCAGGTCGGGAGGGGGCTGACCTGTGGGGTAAAACCGTTGGGATTGTCGGCGTGGGTAATGTCGGGCGGCGCCTGCAGGCACGGCTGGGCGCATTGGGTCTTGAATGTCTGTTGTGTGACCCGCCCCGGGCTGCGCGGGAAGGTGTGACCTTTGCCGATCTCGATGAGATTATCCGTCGTTGCGATGTGAACTGCCTGCACACGCCGCTGACTCGTGATGGCGATCATCCGAGTTTTCATCTGTTGGATGCCGCGCGGCTCAACAAACTGTGTCAGGGTGCCTGGCTGATTAACGCCGGAAGAGGGGGCGTGATCGATAACCGGGCGTTGTCGCGCTGCATCTCGGCGCGACCGGACCTGCGGGTGGTACTGGATGTCTGGGAAGAAGAACCGGCTATTGATGTTTCGCTTGCACGGCAAGTCACGCTGGGGACGCCGCATATTGCCGGCTACAGCCTCGAAGGACGCATGCGAGGTACCGAAATGGTCTACCGTGCTGCGTGCGCGTACCTGGGGATCGAACCAAGCGTGTCCTTGTCGCAGCTATTGCCGGTACCGCCCATCCGTCAGGTGGTTGTGGATCCCGTTGAGCGCCTTGACCTGCGCAAGTTGATCAATCTGGGTTACGACCTGCGCGATGACCATGATCGATTGATGGCCGCACTGGATGCCGACGCCGGTGTAATGGGGGCGCGGTTTGACGCCTTGCGCAAGAATTACCCGGTCAGGCGCGAGTTGAGTGTTTTACCGCTCTCTGGGGTCGGTAGTGAATCGGCGCAAGGTCAGATCCTGCGCGCGGTAGGTTTTGATCTGCAGGATAGCGTTTCTTAAGCCGTAACGAGTTTGAATTACTCGGGCTTGTCTCGTTTTCATCATGAAATCTGTACAGTCAGCATGGTAGTATTTGCCGCAGTCGAAACGTCGCCGGTTGTGCTTGGGTTGCATATGTCAGGCTGTTGCAAGGTCTTGATTTGCTACGCCAGCGCGCTGATACCGGCGGACAGCGACGTGTATAGATATTAACCCGGCGGGTTAATAGGAGACGCAGGATGCGTCAACATTGGTCGAAGACCAATGCGAGCCCCTGAAAATCAAGCAGTTCCACGCAACTGCGCCAGTTTTTTAGGGGCGATGGACACAATAGGAATGGACCTATTTGTCCACCAGGTTAATAGAAGACAACGATAGTTCCGCCATTTGTTTAGCCACCTGCTTTGTCACCTATTACAGCCATTGATATGAGAGAACATGCCATGACCTTTGATTTGACCGCCATGCCGACCACCTTCGATCTACTGCATCTGATACTGGGCAGTGCCGCGTTGCTGTTTTTGATCTTATGGGTCACCAAACGAAGCGGCTCTGGCAACGACGCGCTAACAACAAACGGTCCGGCGTCTGCTTCAGCATCCGGCAATGAACCGGCAGCAGAAGCTGTATCGGCACCGGAACCGGCGGTGCTGCGGGAAGCAAGCCCCGATGCGGCGTTGCAGCTGTTGTCGCTGCTGCAGCAAGAGGCGCGTTTAATCGATTTTGTAAAAGAAGACCTGAGCGGTTTTTCCGACGCCGATATTGGTGCGGCGGCGCGGGTTGTGCACGAAGGCAGCCTTAAAGCGCTTGACACCTACTTCACCCTGGTGCCGGTTCGCGACGAAGCAGAAGAGAGTCAGATCACTCTCGCCGAAGGGTTTGATGCCGGTGAAGTGCGTCTGACCGGCAACGTGGTTGGGCAGGCTCCCTTTACCGGTACGTTGGTGCACCGTGGCTGGAAAGTGACGGGGGTTACGCTGCCGAAACTGGCTGAAGGCCATGATGCGCGCGTGATCGCCCCGGCGGAGGTAGAGCTATGATCTTCGGTAGAAAAAAGAAGCTTAGCCAGCCGGTAGCTCCGCAGCCCGCTCCCAGCGACGTTGAACCCCAGCAGGAAGCGGCTGAACCGCGCTATTCGGTCGGCATCGATCTGGGGACAACCCATTGTGTGCTTTCTTATGTGGATCTGCAGGACGAGAACGCGTCACCGAACCCTCAAATCATGCAGATTCCGCAGCTGACGACACCGGGTAGTGTGCAGGAAAAATCCCAGCTGCCGTCATTTTTGTATCAGGCGCACGACGCGGAACTGGCCGCCTCGGACCTGGCACTGCCCTGGAGCAGTCAGCCGCCAGCGCTCGTCGGCACGCTGGCCCGCAACCTTGGCGCTAAGACGCCGATTCGACTGGTTTCCAGTGCCAAAAGCTGGCTCTGCCATGGCGGCGTCGATTGCTATTCAAACTTCCTGCCACTGAACAGCCCGGAGGAGGTCGTTAAAACTTCGCCCTTTGATGCGACCTGTCAGTATCTTGACCATCTTCGCTGTGCCTGGGATCAGCACTTTCCTGACCAGCGTCTGGTTGATCAGGATGTAACGATCACCGTCCCGGCTTCATTTGATCCGGCGGCGCGCGAGCTGAGCGCCGAAGCAGCCCGGCAAGTCGGTTTTCAGCATCTGACCTTGCTGGAAGAGCCGCTGGCTGCGGTTTACAGCTGGCTGGAATCCCGTGGTGAGCATTGGCGTGAGCAGGTGCGTGTCGGCGATATTATTCTGGTGGTGGACATCGGCGGAGGCACCACCGACCTGTCGCTGGTGGCTGTGACCGAAGAGGAGGGCAATCTGGCCCTGAATCGTCTTGCCGTTGGTGATCATATTCTGCTTGGCGGCGATAACATGGATCTGGCTCTGGCTTACCGTATTAATGCCAAACTGGCGCAAGAAGGGCAACGATTGCAGCCCTGGCAGATCCAGGCGATTACCCACGCCTGCCGCGATGCCAAAGAGAGTCTGCTCTCAGACCCGGATGTGATGGAGGTGCCGATTGTGGTGCCGAGCCGTGGCTCGAGCCTGATGGGCGGCACATTGCGCACTGAACTTACCCGTCAAGAGGTGACGGAAACGCTGGTGGAAGGTTTTTTCCCCCGGGTTTCCGTTCAGGATCATCCGGCCCAGCAGCCACGTACCGCTTTGAGTCAACTTGGCCTGCCCTATGCGCAGGATCCGGGTGTTTCGCGTCATCTGGCGGCATTCCTGAGTCGCCAGCACAATGCTGCCGAAGAGCTGCTGGGTCAGTCGGGCGGCGCATTTATCCAGCCAACGGCATTGTTGTTCAATGGCGGGGTGCTGAAAGCACCGACTTTGGCCGCGCGTACTCAGGAGATCATCAACAGCTGGTTGACCGACGCCGGTGCTGAGCCCGCCAAATTATTGCAAGGGCTGGATCTTGATCTGGCCGTAGCCAGTGGAGCGTCTTATTACGGTTGCGTGCGCAAGGGTAAAGGGATGCGAATTCGCGGCGGTATCGCCAGCGCTTACTACGTGGGTATTGAGAGTTCGATGCCGGCCATTCCCGGTATGGAACCGCCGTTGGAAGCCCTGTGCGTGGCGCCTTTCGGCATGGAAGAGGGAAGCTCGGTCGAGGTGCCCAGTCGTGAATTTGGTCTGGTGGTCGGTGACCCGGTTCGCTTTCGCTTCTTTGGATCGACAACGCGCCGGGAGGATATTGCCGGTACCCATCTCGATTACTGGGAGCCTGAAGAGCTGGACGAACTGCCCGAAATCCAGGCGACCCTGCCTCTGGAAGGCCGATCCCCCGGTGAGGTGGTCCCCGTGCGGCTGGCGGCGCGTATAACTGAAGTTGGTACGCTTTGCCTGGAAGCCATTCCCCGCGAGGGGAGTGAGCGCTGGCAGATCGAATTTGAGGTCAGGGACAGCCAGTAATGACAGAGTCAAATCAAGCCGGTGCCGCAGAGAAACCGGTAAGCCGCTACCTGATAGGTATCGATCTGGGTACCACCCATACGGCTCTGGCCTATGCCGATATATCCCGGGGCGTGGCCGGCGCAGAAACCCGGCTGTTTGAAATCGAGCAGCTGGTGGCTCCCGGAGAAGTGGCGCGCAAACCGCTGCTGCCCTCATTTCGCTACCATCCGGCGCAGGGTGAGCTGGCCGAAGCCGATCTGCTGTTGCCCTGGGCGCGGCCTGCGCTGCCGGGAGAGTTGCAGACCGTGCTTGTCGGCGAATGGGCACGGGAGTTGAGTTCGAAGGTCGAGGGGCGCGCGGTATCCAGCGCCAAAAGCTGGCTGTCGCACCCGCAGGTCGAGCGTAACGCGCCGATTTTGCCCTGGGCCGGTGTCGAAGGTGTTGAGAAAGTTTCGCCAGTATTGGCCAGCGCCAGCTACCTCAGTCACTTGCGGGCGGCCTGGAATCATGAGCATCCACAAGACCGTTTGGAAGATCAGGATGTGGTTATCACTGTCCCGGCATCGTTTGATGAAGGCGCCCGATCGCTGACTGTCGAGGCGGCGGCGATGGCCGGTCTGCCCGCTATCAAGCTGCTCGAAGAACCCCAGGCGGTCTGTTACGACTGGTTTGCCCGCAATCAGCATGACGCAGCCAGGCTGCTGGACAAGGTGCGTTTGCTGATGGTCTGCGATGTTGGTGGTGGGACCACCGACTTGAGTCTGATCCAGGTTGCCGAGCAGGACGGTGAATTGTCCCTGACCCGGGTTGGGGTCGGCGACCACCTCATGCTGGGCGGGGATAACGTTGACCTCGCACTGGCGCATGTGGCAGAACCGCGCGTCACCGGGGAGGGAAAGCGGCTGCGGGCGGCCAGTTTGTCGCAGCTGATCCAGCAGACCCGCAACGCCAAAGAGAAGCTGCTGTCCGACAACGCGCCGGATTCGGCACGGGTGACGGTCTTGGGAGCCGGAGCGCGACTGATCGGCGGGTCCCGCAGCTGTGAATTGAGCCAGCAAGAAGTGCGCGCCATTGCTCTGGATGGCTTCTTCCCGGAAGTCGGTTTTACTGAACAGCCCAACAAGCGGCGCAGTGCCGTGGTGGAGTTTGGCCTGCCATTCGCCGCCGATCCGGCGGTCAGCAAGCATCTTGCTGCGTTTCTGGCCCGTCATGCCAGTGCCTGCCGGGACGCATTAGGTATTGTCAGCCCAGAGCAGCCGGCGGTTCCCGATGCTGTGATATTTAACGGCGGTGTTTTTAACAGCACCCCGTTACGCCAGCGCGCACTGGCGGTATTGACACAATGGCGACAGCAGCCGGTGCAGGAGTTGACCAACGCGCACCCGGATCTGGCCGTTGCCTATGGCGCCGTGGCTTACGGCATGGCGCGCCGCGGTGCGCAGTTGAAAATTGGGGGGGGCTCAGCGCGGAGTTTCTTCCTGATGGTCGAAACCGGGCAGACGGCGGAAAACGCACCCGCACAGGGGGTTTGTCTGTTGCCCAAAGGTAGCGAGGAGGAGCAGGAGGTCTCCCTGGCGGAGCGTAAGTTTGCGCTGCGGCTGGGCCAGCCGGTGCGCTTTCATCTGGCTTCCTGTTCCGGGGATTCGCGTTTTGAACCGGGAGAGCTGGTAACGCTGGATGATGAGCAGTTTGTGACCTTGCCGCCTCTGGTCGCGGCGCTGGAAAGCCAGCCCGGTACGCAAGCTGCCGTGCCCGATGCCTCGGCGGTAGAGGTCAGCCTGGCCACGACACTGACCGAGGTCGGCACGCTTAAGATCGAGTGCGTAAGTCTCGCCGATACCCGGCAGCGCTGGCTGGTTGAGTTCGAAATTCGCAAGGACCTGGCGCAGCAGCGACAGGGGTTCGGCGAAGCGTTGCCGGTCAGTTTGCCGCCGCGCTTTGATGAAGCCAAAGCCGGTTTGCTGGAGGTGTTTGGCCCCAGTAAAAAGAATGCGGATCCAAAGGCGGCCAAATCGCTGCGGATTGAACTGGAAAAGAAGCTGGGCAAACGCGACAGCTGGAACACGGATCTGTTGCGCACGCTGTTTGACGAACTTCTGAATAACAGCAAGCGCCGACGTCGTTCGGTTGCCCACGAGCGGCTCTGGTTTAATCTGGCGGGATATTCACTGCGCCCGGGTTTCGGTTATCCGTTGGACGACTGGCGGATCGACAAGATCTGGCCGCTTTACCAACAGGGCTTGCAGTTCGATAAAGAGAATCAGTCCTGGAGCGACTGGTGGACATTCTGGCGCCGCGCCGCAGGGGGGCTTAACCCCCAGCAGCAGCAACGCGTGTACAAGGATATTGCGAAATACCTGAATCCGGTTGCGCTGCGTGATCGCAAACTGCAGGCTGAATTGAAGCATAAATCCTACGAAGATATGGTTCGCCTGGTCGCCGCCCTGGAGCATCTGCCGGTGGTCAGCAAACAGGAAGTCGGCCGTTGGTTACTCAAGCGGCTGGAAAAATCCAGCGAGTCACAAACCAGCTGGTGGGCGCTGGGTCGCATCGCCTCACGGATCCCTTTTCACGGCAGTGTTCATCAGGTGGTTCCGAAAGACGTGGCGCAACAGTGGTTGCAACGCCTCATGAAAGAGGACTGGAAGAAAAATCAGAATGCCGCCTTTGCCGCTGTCATGCTGGCGCGGATGAGTGGTGATCGCATGCGCGATCTTGAACCGGCGGACAGACAGCCCCTGGCAGATAAGCTGACAGCGATGAAAGCACCGGCTATCTGGATCGAGATGGTATCTGAGGTTAAAGAACTGAGCGAGGCGGAAACCAAGCGGGTGTTTGGCGAAGCGCTGCCGGTGGGTTTGACATTAATTGCTGACTAGGCGCGAATGGCTGACCAGGCGCGGCAATTTTTTGTAACAAGGCGTGTCTTTCTATGATGGACGCGTATTTCTCTGTGACAAATGTTAAAGGTTGTAACAAATTCATGGTCCAAGCATGGCCTTAGCCACTCTCGACAGGGGTGTTAAGTCGACGTTGACGTTCGATGAGCTGCGGATTCCGGTTGGTGAGCGCGTTCGCCTTGAAACGCTGGCGCCGAAACGGCGGCTGGATGTCGCCTACGTCGGCAGTCTGTCAGAACAGGGGATTCTCGTTTCGCTACCAATCGTTCGTAAGCGCCCGCTGCAGCTCGCCGAGGGCAGCAGCGTTACTTTACGCCTGGTAGCACTGAATCGGGCCTGCGCTTTCACGACGCGGGTAATTAAATCGATGCATGCACCGCTGCCTTTACTGTTGCTGGCGTACCCGCGTCAGGTGGAGGCCGTAACGATCCGCACAACGACCCGGGCTGCGACTCGTCTTATCGTTTCTCTCGATGAGGTTCAGGAAGGCCACGGCGCAGGCCGCTGGCCACGGCAGGCGATCTGCTCCGATATCAGCTTTTTTGGCGCACGCATTGAAAGTAGCGATATGCTGGCCGACTGCGGTGAACAGCTATTGATGACCGCGCGCATGCCGGTCGGGGATCTGGACCAGGTGCTACTGGTACGCTGCAAGGTGTGTAACCTTGAAGAGGTTGAAGATCAGACCCGCGGGGAATACCGCATTGTGCATGGGGTCGAGTTTATCGATCTGGATGAGGAGAGCCGCCTGATCCTGAATGGCTATGTGTATCAGCAATTATTACGCGAACAAACCGGTTTGGGGTGAGCACCATCACATGGTCCGCGCTCTTTCGGTTTGTGCGCTGTTGCTCCCTGCGGGGACGAGGTAAGCATGTTTAAGTTAGGACTCATCGTAAACCCGCTGGCGGGAATCGGCGGTAGCGTTGCCCTGAAGGGAAGCGATGGCGCTGCGACGGCGAAGGAAGCCCTGGCGCGTGGTGCGGTGCCCCGTGCCGGTCAGCGAACGGCTCAGGCGTTACAGCCGTTACAGGGTCTGGCGCTGGAGTTGCTGACCTATCCCGCTGAAATGGGTGCTGATATCGCGATTCAGGCGGGGTTTACGCCGCGCGTTATCGGGCATATAGAAACCGGCCACACCGATGGGGAGGATACCCGACGGGCTGCCAGCGAACTGGCCCAAGCCGGCGTCGACCTGATCCTGTTTGCCGGTGGCGACGGAACGGCCCGCGATATCTGTGCGGCAGTGGGGGATCAAATACCGGTGCTGGGGATTCCTGCCGGCGTGAAGATCCATTCCGGCGTCTATGCGGTAACCCCGGGTGCCGCCGGCGAGATTGTGGCCATGCTGGTGCGGGGTGAGCTGGTCACACTCCAGGATCAGGAGGTCCGGGATATCGACGAGGAGGCTTTTCGTCAGGGACAGGTAAGGGCACGCTATTACGGCGAATTGCTGGTGCCGGAAGAGGGGCGTTTTCTGCAGCATGTGAAAAATGGCGGCCGGGAAGTCGAAGAGCTGGTGCTGGATGATATTGCCGCCGACATTGTCGAAACCATGCTCGATGACACCTATTATGTCATGGGTTCCGGTACCACGGTTCAAGCGGTCATGGAGCAACTGGGTCTGGAAAATACCCTGTTGGGCGTCGACCTGGTCTACAACCGGACGCTGGTGGGGCAGGACCTGACGGCCGAACAGCTTTTGCAGCGGGTTGGGGACGCACCGACCAAAATAGTTATCACCATCATTGGCGGTCAGGGGCACATTATCGGGCGGGGGAACCAGCAGCTCAGTCCCGCGCTGTTGCGACGGGTCGGGCGAGAGAACCTGATTGTTATCGCTACCAAAAGTAAGATAAAAGCGCTGGAGGGGCGCCCGCTGATCGTCGATAGCGGTGACCCTGAGCTGAATCATGAGCTGTCGGGATTGATACGCGTCGTGACCGGCTATCGTGATGCGATCCTTTACCGGGTTGCCGATTACTGACAGCAACCGGCACCCTGTTGGGCGGGGTATCTATTTTTCAGGTCTGGCGTAACAAACCCGCTGTTTTGCTCTCTTAGTTTCATAGCAGATGTATCCGGCGTCACTTAACAGCGGGGCCGGTACTTATATAACCCCTTGGGCGGATCGAACTATGAGCAGAGTGAAACTGGGTATTTTGGTGCTGGTGGCGGTGGCCTTTGCAGGCTTTTTCTATTTTGATGGCAGCCAGTATCTGACGCTGGAGGCGATTAAAACCCAGCAAAGCGAAATCGCCGATTTTTACCGTGCCCAGCCGCTGCAAACCATGCTGCTGTTCTTTGCTTTTTATGTGCTGATCACCGCACTGTCCTTACCGGGGGCCGCCTTGATGACGCTGCTGGCGGGCGCCATATTTGGTTTGCTATGGGGTACTGTCATTGTCTCCTTCGCCTCCACCCTGGGCGCCAGTCTGGCTTTTTTGACCGCACGCTTTCTGTTCCGGGAGCAGGTGCAAAGTCGGTTTGCCAAGCAACTGGTGGCCATTAACGACAATGTGCAAAAAGAAGGCGGCTTTTACCTTTTTACCCTGCGCTTGGTGCCGGTAATTCCTTTCTTCGTCATTAATCTGGTGATGGGGCTGACTAAACTGCCTTTATTGACTTTCTTCACCGTAAGTCAGGTCGGAATGCTGGCCGGTACCCTGGTGTATGTGAATGCCGGGACGCAGCTGGCCCAGATCGATTCACTGCAAGGGATCCTGTCGTTACCCCTTCTGGCCTCCTTTGTGTTGCTGGGAACGTTTCCGCTGCTGGCCAAGCGCGCTATCGGCTATCTGCAGGGGCGTAAGTTAAGTGGCAACTGCCCGGACTAGCCTGATTTTTTTGCCGACCGGAAAATAAAATTCAGTTTTTTTTCGTGTGACAAAACTGATATTTGGTTATTCCCGCACAAAAACTCAGGTTAAATCTGTTGTGCTTCATAGGCTTAGCTTCAGACGCTATCGATGTACTTTTTCAGCGCGGCCTGCAGGCGTGATCCCCGATAGACTTTCGGCGAATTGTGCTTATTTGTAGTCGGCGTATCTTATGGGCTTCCATAATAAGATCTAGAACATACGGGGGCTTACAATGGACTTGAAAGCTGCTTTGGCGCATACAAAACAGCACAAAGCATCCAACGTTGTTGGGTTGCAAATTTACGGTCGCACGATCGAATTATTCAGACCACGTTACTTTGACGGCGAAGATTGCTGTCGCATTGAATACCGCGAAGGCGCACTGTTCCATGATTACAGTGACAAGGCGGTATTCGATACAGACAACCTGCCGGCTGACGGGCGCGATGCAAAGTATTTTGTTGCACCCCTGGAAGATGCGGAGCTCGATTCTTTGATTGAATCGCGTAGCGAAGTGATGCTGCATCGTTTGCTGGACGGCGCGCCCGATCCTTCTTCTTGTATCAATCCTCGCGATAAGGCAGTGTTTACCACCTGGTGTATCTCTGCACTCGCGGCAAAAAATAGCTGATAAAAAAGGCCGTATATCGGCCTTTTTTTATTCCCCCTGCCTTTACAGTACGGCCGTTTAATAGCTGGCTGTTCTTGTCGTTCCCTTGTCGTTCCCTTGTCGTTTCTATTTTGAGGTCTCTGCACGCTAGCGACCGCACAGCGCATATCTGTTAACTAAACGAACGGCCCTTTGCTGGCTTTTAAGTTTTCATTCGCATGGCATGGCATGGCTGGTCAGAGTATGCTTGAATCATGTTGACCCGCATTGCGGGCTAAATGGTTGCTTTTCAAGGGCCCCGTTCGTTTATCAGCGTCGGTCCTGAACAGAACTTCCCCGGTAAACAGACGCTGGAGCGCTGCTGGTGAAAATAAGCCTCACAGAGCAAAAACGCTATGTTGATGCGGTGATGGAGAATGTTTTTAATGGCATTATCTGTATTGATAGACTGGGAATTATCGAGTCATTCAACGGTACGGCAGAAAAAATGTTCGGCTACAGCGCCGCCGAGGTTATCGGTCAGAATGTCAAAATACTGATGCCGCAGCGCCATAGAGACGCCCATGATGGTTATCTGAGTCGTTACCTGAAGACCGGTGAGCGGCGCATTATCGGTAATCTGCGTCAGTTGGAAGGGCAGCGTAAAGATGGTTCCCGGTTTCCCATGGAGCTTGCTGTCACCGAGACCCTGGTTGGGGAACATCCCATTTTTATCGGCACCATCCGCGATATCTCGGATCAGAAGCGCGCTGAACGTGAATTGAATGCGGCGCGGCAGAAGTATTTTCATCAGGAGAAAATGGCTGCTATCGGCAATCTGGCTGCGGGTATCGTGCATGAGATCGGTAATCCGATTGCGGCGATCTCAGGTTTGCTGAACGGACTCTGCGAGTCGAGCCAGAATAATCGTATTGAACCGGTAGAACTGCAGGATAACCTGCAGCTGGTGATGGAGCAGGTTGAGCGCATCGTCCACATTACCCGCGATGTTTCGGAGTTTGCCAATCCTCAGGGGCAGGAACTGCAGCTGGTGGACACCAACAATCTGATCGGCAGAACTTGCCGGCTGATGCGCCATGACAACCGCTTCCAGCGCATCGATGTGGTCCTGGATCTGGATGAGCAGATACCTGCTGTTTATGGTGTGGGCGATCACGTGATACAGATTCTGATGAATCTGTTAAGCAACGCCGCCGACGCGGTAGGGGAAGTGCCCGAGCGGGATGCCGTTATTACCATACGCTCGCGTCTGATGGGTGAATTCGTGTCTGTCGAGGTGAAAGACAATGGTTGTGGTATGGCACCGGATACCGAGCGTCATGCCACCGAGGCCTTTTTTACCACCAAACCCGTCGGTAAAGGTACGGGGTTGGGGTTGTCGCTCTGTCACTCGCTGGTGATGGCAGGCGGTGGCGATATGCAGATCCACAC
>JBFGYY010000039.1:0-12303 GCA_041587095.1 Motiliproteus sp.
CTCAGCAATCCGGTGTGGCAGCAGGTAAGGGCTCCGGCCCCCTGGGCCGATAACGACTGCGCAATGGCTGCCGCCGGCCCGGACAGCCCGAACGCAGAAGCGTCGACAACCGCCTCAGATTCAACACCTTCAACACCGTCAACCGTAACGATAACCAATTAAGGGGACGATCATGGCCAAGCCGCTTGCCGACAACCTGCTACCCCGATCCGCCCCGCTGGCGATAAACCCTCTCAAGGCCAGCCAGCCGCTGGGGGCAACCCTCGCATGTCTGGGTATCCGCCAGTCAATTCCGCTGTTACACGGCTCGCAAGGTTGCTCAGCCTTTGCCAAAGTATTTCTGGTGCAGCACTACCGCGAGCCCATTCCATTACAAACTACCGCCATGGACCAGGTCAGCACCGTGATGGGCGGTGATGAAAACCTCACCGAGGCGCTACAAACACTGTGCAGTAAAAACAGCCCGGCGCTCATTCTGGTCACGACAACCGGTCTTACCGAAACGCAGGGCACGGATATTCGCCGCGTGATCGAACAGTTTCGCATCGATCAGCCCCAATTCCAGGCGACACGCATTGTGCCGCTCAACAGCCCCGACTATAAAGGCTGTCTCGAAAGCGGCTTTGCCCATGCCGTCGAGGCCATGATTGACACGCTGGTGCCACCCAGCGACTGCGCCGGCAGCAAGCCCCGGCAACTGAACCTGCTGGTCAGCGCTCACCAGACACCGGCCGATATCGAGTTGCTCAAAACCTGGGTAGAAGCCTTTGGTTTTACGCCGCTGGTTTTGCCCGATATCAGCGACTCGCTGGGGCATCAGGTCGACGTCGATTTCAGCCCGCTCACGGTCGGTGGTACCCCGATTTCCGCCTTTGACCAGCTGGGCTCCAGTGCCGCCACCCTGGTGGTCGGCCGGTCGCTGAACAAAGCCGCCAAACGTTTGCACGGCCTGACCGGCGTGCCGGTACATCGTTTTGACCACCTGATGGGCCTGCAGGCCTGCGACCGGTTTATTCAGTGCCTGCAGCAACTCAGCGGTCGGGCGGTGCCCGGATTTATCGATCGCCAGCGCCGTCAGCTGCAGGATGCCATGGTCGACACACACTTCCAGCTGGGGTTGGCACCGATGGCGCTCGCAGCGGACCCGGAGCTGCTCGTGGCGCTCAACGATTGGCTGACCCAGATGGGCGCGGCGGTCGTTGCGGCGGTCACCCCGGTCGCCAACCCGGCACTGGCGAACCTGACCTGCCCGCACATCAAGATCGGCGACCTTGCTGATCTGGAAGCTCTCGCCCAGGCGCACGGCGCCGAACTGCTGATCGGTAATACCCACCTGGCCGAGGCGGCCAAACGGCTCGAACTTCCCCTGTTGCGGGCTGGCTTCCCGCAATATGATTACTTCGGCGCCCATCGGCGCTGCTGGATCGGTTATAGCGGTAGCGCGCAGACACTGTTCGATATCGCCAATTTACGCCTGCATGCCGACCAGCACGCCATCGAGGTCTATCACTCCTATTTAAGCCAGAAGCAAGATACAGGTTTAAGCCAGAAGCAAGATGCAGGGCAGAGCCCGGGCGCATCAGGCCATTCCAACACAAAGCACATCAAGAACACCGGCAATACAAACAATCAGCGGCCTGGAGCCATGCACTGACGAGGGCCACCTTATGAAACTGCAACGACACCTCAAGCTGTCACAAGCCGACACCCCCAGCCGGGTACGCGTGGCCTTTGCTACCCGGGATCGCAAGCAGATCGATCAGCATTTCGGTTCAGCCTGCAGCTTTATGATCTACAGCGTGACCCCGAACAGCCATGAACTGGTGGAAGTCGCCGAATTTTCCGAAACCGAGCAGGACAAAAACCACAGTAAGCTACTGACCAAGCTCGAATTGCTGCAAGGCTGCCAGGCCGTATTCAGCAACGCCGTGGGTGCCGCCGCCATACAGCAGCTCCTGGCGCTGGGGATTCAGCCATTACGCTCGATTCCGGGCACACCTATCGCTCGGGAGATCAGCGAAATTCAGACCTTATGGCACACAGATCCGCCAAATTGGCTCAAAAAGTACCTGAGCAGCAATCCGGACGCAAAGCGCTTCGACCAGATGGAGCAAGATGGCTGGGACGAATAATGTCCGCCAGCAGGAGCAGACCCGACGATTCCCGGTACAAGAAGGAGTGAACCATGTTTGATGAATTAGTGATCGATGAAAACGATCCGCTATTGACCAGCGATTTCGCCAAGGAGTTGATCCGCCAGCTACGGGCTCTGGACACCTATGGCGCCTGTGAAAACTGGAGTCATGCCCGCCTGCTCGACCCGCTGATCATGACCCGCGACCGGAAACGGGATATGCCGGTCGTGGCCGACCCCGACGATATCACTCTGGCCAATATCCGGGCTTTCTACAACGCCATGGCGGTCATGATCGAAAAAGAGTGCGGCCACATGGCGTGCCCCATTATCAGCATCAGCCATGAAGGATTCGGCCGGGTCCTGATTGTTGTCGGCAAGCTGGTCGTGCTGGACAAGGTATTGCGTGATGCACACCTGTTTGGTTTTGCCAGCCTGGCCAAGATGAAAACCGAAAGCGACCGGCTGTTATCGCTGGCGCAAGCGCTGGTCAGCAGTCACCCGAGCGTCGCTGCGATTTAAAGGCAACAGCGTTTACTAACAGTATCGACACACATCTGTGGGCGTCGACGCAGCGTCACAGTGATCAAAACAGATGATCCGACCCATAAAAGGAGGCTATCGTGGCCAATTATCAAGGCAAGACCCAGAACGGCAGCGACTGGGAAGCACAATTTATCACCGAGATAGACCAGGCAAAATGCATCGGTTGTGGTCGCTGTTACAAGGTCTGTTCCCGGGATGTGCTCGATCTGGTGGAGTACGAAACCAATGACGACGACTACGACGACGATTACGATGACTTCGACGACGACGAACAGCGCATGGTGATGTCGGTCGCCAACGCCGGGGACTGTATCGGCTGCGAAGCCTGCTCAAAAGTCTGCTCGAAAAACTGCATCAAACACAGCCCGCAGGCGGCATAACCCGCCGGATCAACCACCACCAGCCCCGCCTAACCGGTAGCATCGGGTATGCACGCCAGATGACGGCGGCTGTAATCGATCAGGCAGCGGCTCAGTGCCCGGGCCGTCTCGGAAGGCAGGTTCCAGGCGTGCCAGTAAAGCGGTACCGCCAGTGATTTTCCGGGGGTCAGATCCACCAGCACCTCTTGCTCAATCAGCGCCTGACTCTGCTGGTCGGGGATCATGCCCCAGGCCAGACCTCGGCTGACCATCTCGAGGAACCCCTGCGGAGACGGTACGCAATGACGGGGATAATCGCCGCTGCGCAGATCGAAAAACTGTGTCAGGTAACGCCCCTGCAACTCATCACTGGAGTTAAACTCAACCGCCGGTGCCAGCAAAAAATCCTCTGCCCGGACCTGGCGCGCAAAATAGTGCCGCCGAAACGCGGGGGTCGCCAACGCCCGGTAATACATCATTCCCAGCGGCTGACAGCTACAGCCCTGCATCGGCTTGGCGCTGGCACTGATGCAGCCGATCACTTCACCCTGACGCAGAAAATGCTGGGTCTGGTCCTGGTCGTCCACCCGCAGGTCCAGCAACAACCGGGCTTGCGCCAGCAGCGGGCCAACGGCCTCCAGAAACCAGGTGGCCAGGCTGTCTGCGTTCAATCCCACCGCCAAGCGGGTGAAGCCTTGCCGTGATTCAGCCTGTAAGGATTCTTTGAGCTCGCCCTGCAACAGGGTCACCAGCCGGTAGTGCCGCAGCATCTGCTGCCCGGCGGGGGTTGGCCGCGGCGGTTGACTGCGGATAATCAGTATCTGACCGATAGATTCTTCCAGTTGTTTCACTCGCTGCGAAACGGCCGACTGGGTCAGGTGCAGCCGCAAGGCGGCCTTGTCAAAACTCTGCGCGTCCAACACGGCGGCAAACGCCTCAAGTTGTCGATAATCGATCATGTCGGGGTCACCTTAAGGGGCGCTCGGGCACTGTTCAGCTGCCAACGGCCTGCACGGGGATTGTCCGGCAGCGACGCAAGCAATCGCTGCTTAGGCACTCGCACGCATTATTAATAATTCTAATGAAGACTAAATATTATTAGTTTTACCAATGAGCGTCGATACAATAATCTGTGCGCACATCGTTGAATGAGATATTCCCCATGACTTTACCGGCATTGTTTCTCTCTGCCCCATTTTTCAAGGGCCTGTTCACCGGCGCCGGGCTGATTATGGCCATTGGCGCACAAAACGCCTTCGTGCTGACCCAGGGGTTACGCCGCCAGCACCACTGGTCTATCGCCGGTCTGTGCAGTCTGATCGATGCCGTACTGATCGTGCTCGGGGTCGCCGGCATGGGAGTGTTGATCAGCCAGTCGCCGCTGATCCTGAATCTGGCTACCTGGGGCGGGGCCCTGTTTCTGCTTTGGTACGGCAGCAACGCCTTGCGCTCGGCGTTTAAAGATCAAACACTGCAAACACAGGAATCCAAGGTCAGCAGCCTCTCCACGGCACTGCTCACCACCCTGGCGTTGAGTTTGCTCAACCCCCATGTCTATCTGGATACCGTCGTGCTCTTGGGCAGCATCGGTGGCCACTACCCGAGCGATCAACGCTTCTGGTTCGCCGCCGGCGCGGTACTGGCCTCGTTTTGCTGGTTCTTTTCCCTGAGTCTGGGTTCGCGCTGGTTAATCCCCCTGTTTCAAAAGCCCATCGCCTGGCGAATACTGGACGGCATCGTGTGCCTGATCATGTGGGGGTTGGCGGCCAACCTGATCCGCAATGCGCTACTCTGAACACCCAGTGCTCCATTGGGTTATGAGCCACCGATGAAGTACAGTTGCAGTATAGGCAGCGTTCAGCAACCGGCCATCGATGCCGGTCTGCGTTACTTCAACCCACGGCCCAGAAAGGAACCGGTATGCAGTTTATCCCTGCCGAACAGATTGAGAGCCTGCTTGACTGGCCCGGTGTTATCGAGGCGCTGCGACAGATGTTCAGCGCCGGTTGCGCAGCGCCGGTGCGTCATCATCACAGCATGCACGTACCGGAACAAACCGATGCCACCCTGTTGATCATGCCAGCCTGGCAACCGGGTCGGTATAACGGCGTCAAGGTGGTGAGCGTCTACCCCGATAACGCCAGCCGTAGCCTGCCCTCGATCATGGGCAGCTACCTGCTGATGGAGGGCAGCAGCGGTGCGCCACTGGCCTGTCTGGATGCCGGTGCTCTCACCGCCCGCCGTACCACCGCCGCCTCCGCCCTTGCCGCCGGTTACCTGAGCCGCACAGACAGCAGCAAGCTGCTGATCGTCGGCAGCGGTCGCCTGGCGAAGAATATCGGCTGGGCTCATCGGGCGGTGAGACCGATTACGGAGATCCGCGTCTGGGCCAGAAACCCAGACAAAGCCGCCGAAGTAGCCGCTCACTATCGTCAATCCGGCCTGAACGCCGTGGTTGAAACACAACTCGCCGCCGGAGTCGCCTGGGCGGATCTGATCAGTTGCTGCACCATGTCCGAACAGCCTCTGGTACAGGGTGCCTGGGTTAAACCCGGCACGCATATCGACCTGATGGGCGCCTTCAAGCCGCACATGCGCGAAACGGACGATGCCTTAATCCAGCAAGCGGCTATCTTTGCCGACACGCGTGAAGGCGTGCTCGCCGAAGCCGGCGATCTGCTGATCCCCCTGCAGAACGGTCATTTTAAGGCGCAGGATATCCAGGCCGAGCTGGCAGAACTGACCCGAGGGCAGCATCCGGGCCGTCGTGACAATCAACAGATAACCCTGTTCAAATCGGTAGGTGCCTCGCTGGAAGATCTCGCGGCGGCGGTTTACTGCTATGAGAAAAGCAGTGGTCGCACGACATAGCAAACAGCCCGACACGGTTCTAACCCGGGGCAGCAACGATTAACCGGTGGTGTTAATAACAGCCTGCGGCTGGAAGGGGGGCTTGAAATAGAAAGACTCGAATGAGGGGGCTGGAAACAAGATAAAAAATACCCGGTGTTACCGCCGCGCCATAGGGGGTACATTGCGGACGCTAAGCGGATCAGGCGCAGCCTTGAAACGGCACCCGATCCTGCAAAGGTAACCCGGTTTAGAACTGATACCCGATCATCACCGATGACACGATAGGATCGATATCAACGTCGACCGAGCTGTTTGCACCACCGAGTTTGAAGTTTGCGGTAGTATCGATGTCGATATAACGCACCGATGCATTCACCAGCCAGTTGGCATTCAGGCGATAATCAAACCCGACCTGGGCGGACAGTCCCCAAGAGTCATCCAGTTTCAGGTCACTAAAGCCCTGAGTTTTCCGGCTGGCGGTAAATTCTTCCTCAAAAAACGTCGTGTAGTTGATGCCGACCCCGGCATACGGCTGAAATGCGTTGGCGCTGTCGTTAAAGAAATACAGGGCGCTGACCGTCGGAGGCAACTGTTTGACATCGGCAAGCGGGCCGTTGCCCAGCAATGGCGCGGTGTCATTCTGCAAGGTCACACCGTGCTCGAAGGGCGATGCTGCCAGAACCTCTACAGCCCAATTGGCAGTGTAGAAATACACCAGGTTCAGACCCAGCTGGCTATCGCTGTCGACGCCCACTTCCAAACCGGTAACACCCAAACTGCCAAAATCGGTATAGACCTTACCGCTTTTATCCTCCGGGGCCACCTGGGTGATACCCGCGCGAACCACGACATCGCCCGCCTGATACGCAAAGCTGGCCGGACTGCTGACAACGGCTGCGGCGATGGCGCTGCAAAGCATTAACTTTTTCATGATAGATCCCTTAGTAGAAAATGTTGCGATGCATGATACCAGCACAATAAGCAGGGGAATATGATATAGATCAAATTATTTTTGTGCGAACCAGGGGTGCGTTTTTAAAACGCATACAAATCAAACACATCCTATTGATTAAAAAGAACAACAGCAATAAAATATTGACAATAATCAAACTGAATTTATTTTTTTACACACGCTGCAAATCTTGTATCGAGAGTCCCGGATTTGTGTAATGCGGCGCAGCACGCTAAGCACCAACCCGCAAAGCAGCGGTTTCCACCTGCGCCAGCAGCCAGTCATGTAGCGCCTGCGCGCGCGAATTGCTCCGGGCATCCTGAGAGCAGTGCAGGTAGTAACTGGCCGGAGAGCGGATACGCCGGTCATAGGCAATGACCAGCTGCCCACTGGACAGACGGTCGGCCACCAACGCCAACCGCCCCAAAACGATACCCTGACCCGCTTCGGCGGCCTGCACAGCGAGATCCGCGCGGTTAAAAAAGCGCTGCGCCGGGCCGGTATTAACCGGTAAGCCGACCTGACTCAACCAATACTGCCATTCCGCATCGCGCTGGGCGCCAACCCAAGGCGCACTGTCGTGCAAAAGCGGGTATTCCAGCAGCGCCCGCGCCTCCCCCTGCGGCAGCGGTTGTGCTAACAACTCCGGACTACACACCGGCAGCAACCATTCACTTAGAAATGGCTCAGCATCGTCGGCACGCGCCAGGCGGTAATCCAGAGCCAGGTCGTAGCTGCGTTCGGGCACGCCTTGCAGCTGGTCGCGGGCATCGATATGCAGGTCGATCTCGGGGAAAGCCCGATAGAAATCACCCAGGCGCGGCACCAGCCACTGAAAGCAGAAAGACGGAATGGCCGCCAAACGCACACTGCCGCGCAACTGCGTTGCGGCCAGATCACGCAGTGCATCATCGATGGCGGCATAGCCCTGGCTGACAGCTTCCGCCAGCCGCAGACCCTCTTCGCTTAAACACAACTGTCGCGTGGTTCGCACAAACAGCTGACAACCAAGCCGCGATTCCAGCTGTTTAATTTGCTGACTCACAGCGCCGGTAGTCACACTGAGCTCTTCTGCTGCGCGGGTAAAACTTAAATGTACAGCCACCCAATGAAAGCTGCGTAACCCCGACCATATCGCGGCATTGATCATCTGTTTGAACCCGGTCTAAGAAAACATTACTGAAGCAACCAAGTTTAGCGCAGCTAAACAATCTTGTAGTAATCATCGATTTCAATGACGATCACTCTATAGCAGGGTAATACAAAACCCTGATGGAGAAACGCGCTGTGCCAACCGCCGACACAAACGACCCGGCACCACTGCTGCAAAGGTTGCAACGCTGCCAGCCTACCCTGTGGCTCAACCCTGTTTTAGAGCGCGGGCATCGCCCCTCCGGCCCTTGTACCGCCATGCTCGATGCCGAGCAGCGCCTGGCGCGCTTTGCTCCGCTGCTGGCCCGGCTGTTTCCCGAGCTGAGCGCCAGCAACGGCCTGATCGAATCCACACTGCGCCCGGCTCCCGCTCTGAGCAACGCGTTGCTGGGTGACAGAACCAGCGCCCCTCTGCTGCTCAAATGCGATCATGAATTACCGGTGGCAGGCTCCGTGAAAGCGCGCGGCGGCATCCACGAAGTACTCTGCGTTGCCGAACAGCTAGCACAAGAAGCCGGCCTGCTGCCTGCCGATCCGGAGCAGGTTCCCCCGGCGTCTTACCTGCATTTGGCAGCCCCTAAAGCCCAACAGCTGTTCCGGCAATATCGAATCGCGGTCGGCAGCACCGGTAATCTGGGGCTGAGTATCGGTATCGTGGCAGCACGACTGGGCTTTAAGGTCAGCGTGCATATGTCGCGCGATGCCCGAGCCTGGAAAAAACAATACCTGCGCGCTGCGGGCGCCGACGTGATCGAGCACGACGGCGATTACGCTGCGGCCGTCGCCGAAGGACGCCGTCGGACCGAGGCCGATCCGTTCGGCTATTTTGTCGACGATGAGAACTCACAACGACTGTTTTACGGCTACAGTGTCGCGGCGCTGCGCCTGCAGCAGCAGTTGCTACAAGCGCAGATCCCGGTCGATAACGACCATCCGCTGTTTGTTTATCTGCCCTGCGGCGTCGGGGGCGCGCCCGGCGGTATTGCCTACGGGCTAAAGCAACTGTTCGGCAGCAACGTGCACTGTTTCTTTGCCGAGCCCCTGCAGTCACCCTGTATGCTCTACGCCATGGCCAGCGGGCGCGTGGCCTCCGTTGCCGAGCTGGGCCTGAACAATGAAACCGCCGCAGACGGTCTGGCTGTTGGCTGCGCCTCGGAACCCGTCGCCGCAGCGATGCGCAAACGTTTATCGGGGATCTTTACCGTTGGCGACGATAACCTGTTCCGATGGGTCGCCCTGCTGCATGACCATGAAGGCATCAGCGTTGAACCCTCGGCCACTGCCGGTTTCGCCGGGCCCGCACTGCTGACCGGCAGCGAAGCCGGCCGTGCCTATCTGCGAC
Organism: Motiliproteus sp.; assembly: GCA_041587095.1. Lineage (GTDB taxonomy): Bacteria > Pseudomonadota > Gammaproteobacteria > Pseudomonadales > Balneatricaceae > Motiliproteus. The sequence goes on from JBFGYY010000039.1 coordinate 9,339, forward strand.
AACAAGGGCTGGAAGCAGCGTTCGCGCAGGCGCGGCATATCCTCTGGACAACCGGTGGCAGTCTGGTGCCTGAAGAAGAGCAAAATCGCTATATTGAACGCGGCCGACAGCTGACCACAGATCTACAGGAGCCAACAGATGACGCTGGATAACTGGTTGCTCTATCTGGCCGCGGTTACAGTGCTTGCCCTGACACCCGGCCCCAATGGTTTGCTGGCGCTGACCCATGGCGCCCGCTTTGGTGCCCGCAGCAGCTGCTGGACCATCCTCGGTGGCGCCGCCGGCTTTATGCTGCTGATGCTGGTTTCACTACTGGGCCTGGGTAGCCTGCTGCTCACCTCTGCCACCGCTTTCGCCCTGCTGAAACTGTTCGGGGCCGGCTATCTGGTCTATCTCGGTGTGCGTCAATGGCGAGCCCCGCCATTACAGTTGGTTGGCACCACCACGGCGCGATGCCGCATGTCGGCCCGGCGCCGTGCCGCCGAGGGTTTTACGGTCGCAATCGCCAACCCCAAAGTGATACTGTTTTTTATGGCGTTTCTGCCGCAGTTTATCGATAGCCACGCCCCCCTGGCCGGCCAGTTTTTGATCCTGGCCTCGACCTTCGCCCTGGTAGAAGTTGTGGTCGAGTTACTGCTGGCCATGAGTGCAGCTCGCATACTGGGCTGGTTCAGCCACCGACGCGGCATGCAACTGTTTAACCGCGCGACCGGCGCACTGTTTATCAGCGCTGGCGGGTTGCTCGCGCTTAGCCAGCGCTGACACGTGGCGGCGCACATTCTCCGACCTGCACGGCAGAGGCCAAAGCACCTGGAATAATTTATCAAACGCTCAGGAAACGCTCTCGGCGCTGGAAAAAAGCGCTGCTTGTACGCAGAATGACCACTGCCCCTGTACCAGACGAAATTAAACCGATGCTCAGACCCTCTAAAAGCAGCTGGCAGCGACTCAGGCAGCGGCTGTCCATTTACCTGTACCGCCCCATTCTCGGCGGCCATCACGCTCCGGAATACACCGCCCGGGGCGCGGCCTTCGGGCTGCTTATCGCCTTCTCACCAACCATCGGTGCTCAGATCCCGCTGCTTGGCCTGCTATGGATGCTGCTTCACCGCGTTGCCCCGCGTTACGAATTTAATCTGGTTGCCGCATCTGCCTGGACGCTGACGACCAATTTCTTCACCGCCCCGCCCCTGTTCTACCTGTTCGTGGTTACCGGCCGATTCATCCTCGGCCGCTGGGATGCCATACGCGGCTACGACCTGTTCAGTCAACGTTATGCCGCCAGCCAGGACAGCATCGACCAGATCTGGGTATTGCTCCAGCATGACCCCCTGAGTGTGCTGGAAAAATTCGGTGTGCCGCTGATGATCGGCTGGATTCCCTGGGGCATATTGGCAGCCTGGCTCGGATACCTGTTTACACTGAAAACGGTCAGGTTGCGCCGTGCCCGCAAACAGGCACGTACCACCCTGCAGACACCATCCGGCCGCTAACAACAGCGTTGCGCATGCGGCCTGATCAGAATTCACATACTCAGTTGTAACGCCGGGGTTGTTGACGCGTCTTAGCGGGTAACAGAATGTTTTCTGGAGCCCACTATTTTCGGAGCCCACTAATCCCGGAGTCCATTATGCGAACGCCGCTATCGATAGCCGCCGGATTGCTGCTGACAACCCTGGCATCAGCTCAAACCTTTGAGCAGCGTGGCACACCGCCGCGCCTGGTTGAACTGTATACATCACAGGGTTGCTCGAGCTGCCCTCCTGCTGACAACCGACTGGCAACACTGCTTGAGCATCCGAAACTGTGGCGCGAGTTTATCCCGCTGGCCTTTCATGTCGACTATTGGGATTATCTGGGCTGGCAGGACCGCTTTGCCCAGGCGCAATTCTCGCATCGCCAACGACAGCTAAAGCGCAGCGGTCAGTTTCGATCGGTCTATACACCCGCCTGGATGATCGACGGGCGCGAGTGGCGCGGTTTTTTTCGCGGGGAGGACTGGCCGGCACTGCGCTCACGCGACGGCGGACTATTGCGCGCGCAACTCAATGACCGGCAACTACATGTCAGTTACAGCGCGGCTGAACCCATTGACCAACCCACGCTGCATATCGCAGTGCTCGGTTTTGACCTGGAAACACAAATAGCCGCCGGCGAAAACCACGGCATGACCTCAAACCACCACTTTGTCGTACTCAGCAAGCAAGAGCTGACCGGTTCTGCGCCCTGGCAACTCACGCTGCCCGCCATCGCCAGCGGGCAAAAAACAGCGCTGGTTGTCTGGCTGACGGACGGTAAAGAGCCGTTACCGCGCCAGACGCTGGGTGGCTGGATCATCAGTAAGCAGGCCTCCGCCACCTAGCGTCTGCCAGCCGACCAATAAACCGCCGTATATGAGATATCGCACATGCAGCAAATTAAGAGTTTTTCCTATATCGCCAAACATCAGACTGACACATAATTTATCACAGCTACAAGGACACAGGATGTGCCACCAAAGGGAATCGGTGGGTAGCAAAATGGACCTTATCAATGAGCTGCCCCATTCGGAGGTGGCTTTTTTGCATTTTGAGCCCTGTAAAACCCTCTTTATGCCGATACCCCGCAATACCCAGCCTGAAACCAAATACACGCCCCCTGATTGCGCATCTGCAGCAAAATAGGAGTTACTCCTATGGCCGCTCGCCACTTAATTCCCGAAAATACTGAGCAGACAGCAAGGATCAGAACCACCATTCTGACCGGTAACAGGGAGATACCGGTAGCTGCATAAGGAGATCAAAAAGCTGCCTTCGGGATGAATGGCGGCTTTTTTATGCCTGTTCGATTTGCCAGGCATAGCAGACCGATGAGAAGATTCGCCGCACACCCTGCCCATATTTAAGCGCGTACAAAACCCACCCAGCCCCGAACGTTACATGTCGCCCAAAATGTTTAACCGATGGTCCAAAAAACAGTTTCTTGC
>JBFGYY010000040.1:0-12302 GCA_041587095.1 Motiliproteus sp.
ACGACTCTGCCTTGTGTTGCTGAACTTTAGTATGGCGATGTGGGTTACGCCGTTTCAAAAATCAGGATAACTATAATTAGGCGGAGATATACAATGAATAATTTCAGTGAATTGGAACTTAGAGAGTTACGGGTTGAACTTGCGTCCATTGAAGATGATTTTACAGAACTGGGTGAAATTTTCGGACTGGAGGATATTGACGCTTCCAGTGCAGAGTCAGATGAGCTTAGCCTACTAAATCAGGAACTGGAAGGAACTGAAATCGATAATTTTCACAGACCAAGCGCTGGGGAGTTATCTTTGATGAGCGTCATAGAGGGAGACTTTGATCAACAATCTCTTGAGATGCAAGGATTTTTTGGCAATGTAAAAAGAAGACTCGAAAAGCTATTAAAATCACGAGCAGCCAAACTCATACGGAAAATTGTCAGCCTTGTCCGCAAATACAGCAAGCTAAAAAGCTGCATCCCTGCGGTTACTAAAGCAGTTGTCTTTTTCAAGGCAGGCAAATATCGCCAAGCCCTTAGTGCTGCATGGTCCGCTTATAAATGCATAAAAAAACACTTGTAGGCATAAGCCCTTGGTGACAGGTTCTCTACGCTACCAAGGGCTTACAAAGCATGAGGTGACGCGTGAAAAAAACGACCGAACAAGCCACTAAAGGCTGCTTATCCGCAGACGAAGTTATCTTGGATCAATTTATGAAAGAAACCGATTATTTAATTGATTCTGCGGTATTAAAAGAAACATCCCGCTGCGATCTTTTGATTATATTGAAGGAAGCCAGGATAATTCTTAACAATATCCACAACCAATTACGAATTAACGCGGACAATCATTGATTGCGTCCCTAACGCCCAGATCTCACGGCTTGACGGTATACAACAGAACCTAATAAAACGAGAGCATCATGGCTAATATAATTTCAAGGAAAAAATGCTATATCATCGGAAAGCCGACAAACTTACCAGCCAACGTAATGGACATCAGTTTCGATGACATAACAAAAAAAATTGAGCAGTTATCTAATCAATTCGAAATACTGGCAGCAGACGGATCTCCCGCAATGGCCGCCGCAACAATACGTTCACGCCCACGCTCTACTAAAAGCGGCTTGGATTCGCTTGTAGTAGAAATGACACCTGAAGTTAAAGACAGATTGGAAAGCGATTTACAGGGCTCTGTATTCATAGAAGAAGATGAGCCATTAACGCCGATAGAAGCAGACATACAAAGCCCTCACCGCTCGCTGAACTTTTCAGCCAATACGACTACCGAAAAACTTCGCCTTCGTATTGTCGTACGTGGTCCAAATGGCGAACCCATCAATAACGCCAGGGTATCGGTGTCGGGCTTGTTATGGGTTGATCATGGTATTAGTAACGAAGATGGCCAGGTAACGGTTTCACTTCTTGGCGAAACCGAAGACTCAATCAGCCTGATTGAGGTGAAGCCTGCGCATACTTACTGGAGTATCAGTATTGCCAGACCTATGGTGTTTGCAAATCAAGACAACGAAGTCATGCTAAAAAAGTTAGGCCAAACTAGCTCGACTTCCGGTGGAGTTGACGAAAGACAGTTGCATGGCTGGGGCCAGAAGGCTATGGGCTTGCCCAGCAGTTCGCTAGGTCAGGAAGCTGTTAAAATTGCGGTTATCGATTCTGGATTATTCGCCAATCATAGTGATTTAACGCCGGCTGAAGGCTTTGATTTCGGTACGACGTCAAATGCAGCAGGTACCTGGACCAATGACGGATCAGGCCACGGCACCCATGTCGCCGGGATATGTAGTGCCCAGAACAACCAGTTTGGTATCCTTGGTTTCGCCCCAAACGCTCAGCTAGTCGGCTTGCGCGTATTCCCAAATGCAACGAACTCTAAACTGATCAGCGCGTTGGATTGGTGTATCGATAATGATGTCGATGTCATCAATATGAGCCTCGGTGGGAAAAGCAGCTCTCAAGCTGTACAGCAACGCCTTCAGGCTTGCCGGGACAACGGGATTCTCCCCGTTGCTGCAGCCGGTAATAATGGGGGATCGGTATTATTTCCTGCGGCCTTTCCTGAGGTACTAGCCGTTGCGGCTATAGGACGCTTTGATTCTTTTCCAGCGGACAGTTCCCACCAACAGTACGTTGGCGATAACCCAATTACGTCGGGAGACTTTTTTGTACCAACATTCACCTGCAGGGGGCCCGAGGTAAATGTCTGCGCGCCAGGTGTTGCGATAGTTTCCAGCGTTCCCGAAAATGGTTATGCGGCTTGGGATGGTACATCAATGGCTTGCCCACACGTAACAGGCTTTGCTGGCCGCCTATTGCAAAGCAGTGAACGGCTACGCGAAATGCCCCGAACAGCAGCACGCTCTCAGAGCTTATTTAATGAGATAATTTCTCATTGCCAATTACTTGACGGATTGCCCGCAGAAACCCAAGGCAAGGGCTTACCTAAGTTTCCGAGCAGTAAAGACACAGAGCCAGAGATCGATGCGTCAATCATAAGGTTGAAAGAACTGCTTAGCTCAGCAATCGAAATTGTTGAACGAGAAATGGAAGACGCAGACAAATAAATGCGAAACGATCAACCGATGGGCAGATAGGTTATAAACTTATCTGTCCATCCCTCAGCAATGCAGGCTCATCCCTGAGCCAGTTGTTCACTCAACTGTAAACAGGTTCTAACTCAAAAACTTCAGCACCGCATCAACGCTATCTTTGGCATCACCAAACAGCATGCGGGTGTTGTCTTTATAGAACAGCGGGTTATCGACACCAGCGTAACCGGTGCTCATACCACGCTTCAACACGATCGTCGTACCGCCATTCCAGGGTTCCAGTACCGGCATTCCGGCGATAGGACTGTCCGGCACCTCCTGGGCTGCCGGATTGACGATATCGTTGGCCCCGATCACTACGGATACATCCACATTCGGAAAGTCAGCGTTGATCTCGTCCATCTCATACACAATGTCGTAGGGCACCTTGGCTTCGGCCAGCAGTACGTTCATATGCCCCGGCATACGACCCGCCACAGGGTGAATGCCAAAGCGCACATTGACACCTTTGGCACGCAGCTTCTTGGTGATCTCGTACACTGTGTGCTGCGCCTGCGCGACGGCCATACCGTAACCGGGCAGAATCATCACCTCTTTGGCGCTCTCGAGCAGATGCGCGGTCTCTTCGGCTTCAATCGGGCTGATATCGCCCACATCGCCCAGTGCTGCAGCCTCACCTGTCCCCTTGGGCTTATTGCCAAAGCCGCCGAGAATCACGTTAACGAACTTGCGGTTCATGGCCTTGCACATAATGTAGCTGAGGATCGCGCCGCTGCTACCGACCAATGCGCCGACTACAATCAGCAGATCGTTACCCAGCATGAAGCCCATGGCCGCAGCCGCCCAGCCCGAATAGCTGTTAAGCATGGAGACCACAACCGGCATGTCCGCGCCGCCAATAGCCACCACCATGTGCACACCGAATACCAGTGCAATAATGGTCATTAGCACCAGCGGTACCAGACCACCACCAGCGGCAGACTGTTCGACAAACAGCACCGCTAACACGATAGAGGCCGCCAGCAAGGCGAGGTTAAACAGATGACGTCCGGGCAGTTGCAACGGCTTACCACTGATCTTGGCACTCAGTTTCAGATAGGCCGCGACCGATCCGGAAAACGTCACCGCTCCAATCAGAATACCCAGATAGGTTTCTACATCATGGATGGTCTTTTCCACACCGCTTATGGCGCTGCTGTGCTCCAGTGCATTGGCGTAACCAACAAATACGGCGGCAAGACCCACCATGCTATGCAGAATCGCCACCAGTTCCGGCATGTGGGTCATTTCAACCCGCTTGGCCAGAACCCAGCCGATGGCACCGCCAGACACGATGCCTAAAATAAGGAAGAATTGATTGTCGTCAACCAGACCGACAATCGTCACCAGCAATGCCAAACCCATACCCAGCATGCCGTATAAATTGCCTCGACGGGCACTCTCCTGATGACTCAGGCCGTTCAAAGCCAATATAAACAGCGCACTGGCACCGATATATGCAGCAGTAATTACTCCAGGACTCATGGTATTCGCCTCTATTTACTGAACATCCGCAGCATGCGCTGGGTGACAGCAAAGCCGCCAACAATGTTAATACTGGTGATAAACACCGCCAGGGTTGCTAAGGCCACCACCAGAGGGTTCGAACTGGATATCTGAATTAATGCACCGATGACGATAATGCTACTGATCGCATTGGTGACACTCATCAGGGGAGTGTGCAGCGAATGTGAAACCCCCCAGATCACCATATAGCCGATAAAGCACGACAGCACGAACACGGTCAGGTGGCCGATAAACGCAGGCGGCGCGACGCTACCCAGGCCATACAAGCCCAGACCGCAAAGCACCAGCGGGATCAGAAAGGCCAACGGATGGGCCGGTTTGATCTCGGCGGCCTCCATGGCGGCCTGCGCCTTGATACCGACATCTTCCTTGGGCGCCAAAGAGATGCGTGGTGCCGGTGGCGGCCAGGTGATCTCACCACTTTTCACCACAGTAGCGCCCCGGATCACTTCATCTTCCATGTTGACGACAATCTCGCCATCTTTTTCCGGGCACAGGTCTGTGAGCAGATGGCGCAGATTGGTCGCGTACAGTTGGCTGGCCTGCGCGGCCAGACGGCTGGGCAGATTGGTATAACCGATCAGCGTGACGCCGTGCTTTACCACAACCTTGTTGGCTTCGGTCAGTTTACAGTTACCACCGGCTTCCGCCGCCAGATCAACGATCACACTGCCCGGCTTCATGTTGGCAACCATACGCTCGGTGATCAGCTCGGGCGCGGGTTTGCCCGGGATCAGTGCCGTGGTGATAATGATATCGACCTCGGCGGCCTGAGAGGCAAACAGGTCCATCTCGGCCTTGATAAACTCGGGGCTCATGGTCTTGGCATAACCGCCTTCACCGGAGCCGTCTTCATCGTCGAAGTTGAGCATCAGGAACTCGGCGTCCATGCTCTCGACCTGCTCCTTAACCTCAGGGCGGGTATCGAAGGCGCGTACAATCGCCCCCATACTCTTCGCCGCACCGATAGCCGCCAAACCGGCAACACCCGCGCCGATGACCAGTACCTTGGCCGGCGGAATCTTACCGGCGGCAGTGATCTGGCCGGTAAAAAAACGACCGAAATATTGCGCCGCTTCAACCACCGCACGATAACCGGCGATATTGGCCATGGAGCTGAGCGCATCCATCTTCTGCGCTCTGGAAATACGCGGCACGCTGTCCATGGACAACGCGGTCACACCGCGCGCCGACAACTCTTTCAGCATTTCGGGATTTTGCGCCGGATACAGAAAACTGATCAGGGTCTGGCCCTTGCCCAGTAGCTCGATACCGTAAAAGCCCAACTCCGGGTGCTGCTTGGGCGGGCGAACCTTTACGATGATATCCGATGTTGACCACAGGGCTTTGGGGTCGTCGATAATATCCACACCGGCCTCGCGATAACGCGCATCGCTGTAATTAGCCGCTTCACCCGCTTGAGATTCGATCGCAACGCTAAAGCCCAGCTTTTTTAGCTGAGTCGCCACTTCCGGGGTCAACGCAACGCGCTTCTCCCCCTCTTCAATTTCCTTTGGGACGCCAATCCGCATCGCAATCTCCTCAAAAGGCTTATTTAAAAACCTGGTTAATTAAACTGAGTAATCTTTTCTGATCGCTATCCACTAGAGCGCGGCCACGACCTGCCGTCACGGGACAAACAGGCGCCTGCCTAAGCAGGCTGAAAACGAGGTACAAATTAACACACAAGTGATTTATATCAACTGGCCGTTATGCGTGGTTATTGTGTACTAAGGAATGAGGACGAGGTTATCCCGTTCAACAATGTCCCGTTCGACAAGGTGGCGGGGGGATGTAGTAATAAGCAACTAACAGAGAAGACAAGCCCAGATATCGTGAACAGCATCCAGTACCTCCCGGTACTGACGACCAATTCAGCGTTGATATCAGATTCCCTTGCTGTAGCCAGTCAACCTGGTTGCACTCGCTTTACGCAGGGCCGCGGCGCAGTCATACCTTTAAACCCTGGTCTATGCTTGGTTGTTAAGGCAGTTCGAATAAAGGCTCAGGGAGGGCATTGGGCATGGGGAACAAGGCTGGCAGCAAGAACAGTATCACGGATAACGATAACAGCCATGACTACATACGGGGGGTTAAACAAGACCAGCTGGAAAGCGCCATTCAGTCCGGCACACAAGACCCCTCGTCGGTGTCGTTAATCGAACAAGAACGAGCCTATATTAATGGCTGGCGAGATGCGCGCGGCGACAATACCGACAGCCCGGCCAACCCCGCAGCCAACGACCTCATCGGTCTGGCACTCTCCGGTGGCGGTATCCGCTCTGCCACCTTTTCACTGGGTATCATGCAGGCACTGGCCGCTCGCAATCTATTCAAAAAGATCGATTATCTGTCAACGGTCTCCGGCGGCGGTTACATCGGCTCGTCAGTAACCTGGCTGACCAGCAAACTGGCACAGGACTCGGTTAAAGGGGATGCCGGACAATTCAGCCCTGAAAAAGGCGCCTTCCCCTATGGCAGCGATGATCCACGCCCCGGCAACGATAAACGCGCTACACCAGGCCAGCAACGCATGCTGCAATATCTGCGTGAGCACGGTTATTACCTGACACCGGGCGCAGGTATCAACCTGTTCAGCCTGATCGCGGCGGTACTGCGAGGCACCTTTCTGAATCTACTGGTATGGATTCCGACGTTCATCCTGATATTTTTGCTACTTTTTGCGCTACCGGGCCTGTTCAACAGCGCTGAAAACTCCGCCTCGACCCCCATCATTTCAGACTTTTTAGAGCGGCTCACACCCAACTTGGGTTGCCCCACCCTGACCCAGACAGAGCGATCTGCGTTGCCCAATATACCGGGTTGCAATCTGGCCGGGCTTACTCAGCCATTCAGTACAGAGGGGGTGCGCAAGACTTTGGAGGCACGCGCACCCTTCGAGCAAACCGGAGCCCGCCTGCATTCACTGCTGTTGTTCGAATGGGCCATGCTCTTGGGCTTTATCACTCTGGCATCACTGGCCTTCGCCGCTGTGATTTACTCACTTGCTACCCGCTGGGGACGTCGTAACGATCTTGCCACCAAAACCAAATGGTACTTACGGCGTCGCCACTCTGAAAAGTTTGTCGCCATCGCTCTCCCGGTCAGCATAATTGCGCTGCTTCTGGGCAGCTTGCCGCTGCTTGCCACCTATCTGGATAGCTGGGTCGCCAGTACCGGCGTCCTATCGGTTATTGCCGGCATCATCATCACGCTGCGCGACTTTATACAATCCAGCGGCGGCAAGAAAAGCACCCGGCCCGGCGCGCTGGTTGCCGTCGGCGCCGGCGCCTTCCTCTATGGCGTCACCCTGTGCAGTTATCTGGTCGCCGAAGGGCTGTTTCACGGCGATATTCCATCCGCCGGGTACATCGTTGCGCTACTTGTGGTACTGGTGATTGGCCTGGGGCTGGTTGTAAACCTGAATTACATATCCATCCACCGCTACTACCGTGACCGGCTGATGGAGTCCTTTATGCCGGATATCGATGATGCGCTAAACCAACGTACCGGCAGTGCGCCCGGTGCAAACAGCGCGGAGCTGCATGAGATCAGTCAACTGGCGCAACCCCATGGTCCTTACCATATCATCAATACCAATGCAGTCCTGGTCAGCTCGAAACAACCGGTTTACAAAAACCGCGGGGGCGACAACTTTATCCTGTCGCCTCTCTATTGCGGCAGCAACGCAACCGGATGGCGCCGAACAGGTCATTTTATGGACGGCAAAATGACCCTCGCCACCGCCGTTGCCATTTCCGGTGCAGCAGCCAACCCCAACACGGGCGTAGGCGGCGTTGGTCTGACACGCAATCTGTTTTTGTCACTAACCATGTCGCTGCTTAATCTACGCCTCGGATACTGGGCGGAAAATCCAAAGCCTGTAGCGGCTAAATTTAAGTGGCGCAAACACTCTCCGAATCACTTTCGCCCTGGCGCCTATGCGCTGGGCAACTTCCTCGGGACCGATGATGCCGGTTACAACGAGAACCGAGACTTTATTCAGCTCAGCGATGGCGGGCATTTCGAAAATACCGGGCTGTATGAGCTGATCCGGCGCAGGGTGAAAGTGGCGATCGTTTGCGATGGCGGCGCCGATAGCGAATTCTCTTTTTCGGATATGCAAACCAGTGTACGCCGCATCGAGGAGGACTTCGGCGCCCGCGTACGCATCCTCGGCAAGGCATCACCGGACGAAATTGTGCCGGCGGTGCCGGATGAACCGGCTTATCCGCCTGGCGCAGGCTTTTCTGAACGAGGTCACATGCTGGCGCAGATCACTTATGCCGACCAATCTATCGGCTGGTTAATTTTTTTGAAAACCACCCTGATCAAAGAGGTTAGTTTTAAAGTGAAGGGCTACAAGGCGCAGAACCCCAGTTTTCCGGATGAGAGCACCGCCGACCAGTTTTTCGATGAGGTGCAGTTCGAAGCCTACCGTGAACTTGGTTTCTGTATTGCCGATAAGATGCTCAACAGCCAACTGCCGAATGAAATCGGCTCAGGTTCTCTCGAACAGCTGATCACCCATTGTTCAACCTATTAACCTGATGGACAAACAGGCCATGCCTATTGCGTCCATCGCCCCTGAAAACTGGCGAAATTGCGTGTAACTGCTTAATTTTCAGGGGCTCGGACTATAAATACGTCTGTACAATAGCAACAGACAGGCTAACGCCGACAGCGCGATCAGTGGTGGCGCCGCAGAGTAACGCTACAAGTGGCCTGGGAGGCTAACCTTCTTGACCTGCAGCTGACAAACAGCACTCGGTTTAGACGTCCACCGCAATCGATGACCGCCTGAAAATCTGCCGCGCACCATCCAGTCCCAACAGCAACAAACTACTGAAAATCAGTCCGTACAAAAGCCACTCGGACGGCTCTACCGTCTCGCCCTGCCACAGCCCCACACAAAAGATCAGACTGGGTTCGAGATTACCGATCAACCCCAGCACACCCAACGCCAACACGCGGCTGGCACTGAGCCAGAGCAGCATGGGAATCGAGCCCAGTAAACCCAGCCCCGCGAACAGCGTCAGTTTGTCGAGCGGGTAGTCGAACGGATGAGCTGCACCGCCGAATGCGACACAGGCCCAGATCGCCAGCGGCAACAACAAGAGATTCTCAATCCCGAACGCTTGTAACGCCGGCAGTGGCTGATAACGCCGCAAAATAAAATAGGGCGGGTAACCCAGCGCGATCAGCAGCGCCAGCCAGGAAAATCCCCCCGCCTGGACCAGACTACTGACGATCCCCGCAAATGCACAGACGACGGCCAACCACTGTAACGGCCGCAACCGCTCGCCAAAGACCAGTCGTCCTGCAAGCACCATCACCAGCGGCAGCATAAAATAGCCCAGTGCAACCTCCAATGTGCGACCGTTCATTGGCCCCCAGATGAACGCCCAGAACTGGGCTCCGACCAGCGCGCTCCCGAGCAGATAGCCCGGCCAGCTGCGCCAGCAGCAGAGCAAACGGCCGATCTGAATAAGTTGGCCGCGATCGAACAGTAGCAGACCACCGATCAGTAACAGCACCGTCCAGACAATTCGCTGCCCGGTGACGGCAAAACCCGACAGCGGCTGCAATAGCTGGACATAAGCGGGCAACGCGGCAAACAGGCAAAATGCCCCGATCGCAAACGCGACGCTCCTGAGCGGATTCGACATAGCTGGACCCAATTCAAAATTGGCCGATTGTAGGCACTTTGACTCTCAAACAATAGCGGCGCGATCACTTTTAGCCACCGGATGAATAGGATCAGCAGTTAATCCAAACGACTCATTTGATTTTCAAACAGTCTTAGCCATAATCGGTGGCACATTTTCGCTTTCAGTCCGTTAACAGGCACTTTCCTTTTGAATCAGAAATTTTTAGGCAACCAGAGAGCCTTTCTCTTCCTGCTTTTCTTTATCTCCGGCTTCTCCGGGCTGATTTACGAATCGATCTGGACCCACTACCTTAAGCTGTTCCTCGGGCACTCCGCCTACGCTCAGACGTTGGTGCTGGCCATTTTTATGGGCGGCATGGCCATCGGGGCCTGGCTGTGCAGCCGGTTATCTCTGCGCTGGAAGAACCTGTTGTTACTGTACGCACTGGCCGAGGGGGTCATCGGTCTTGCGGCCCTGTTATTCCACCCTGTTTTTGTCCACTTAACCGATCACGCGTTCAGCAGTGTCATTCCAGCCCTGGACACGCCTTTGCAGATTCAGATCTATAAGTGGGGGCTGGCCAGCCTGCTGGTGATTCCGCAATCCATTCTGTTGGGTATGACATTTCCGCTGATGAGCAGCGGGTTAATACGCCTGTTCCCCGAAAAACGCGGTGGCAGTATCGCCATGCTCTATTTCACCAACAGCCTGGGTGGAGCGACCGGCGTCCTGGTCAGCGGATTCCTCACCATTCGTTTGCTGGGTCTGGATGGAACGATCCTGCTGGCCGGTACGATTAATATTCTGCTGGCCCTGACTGTCTGGTGGCTGTACCGCCAGCCGCCGGTAATTACCGTTGCGGAAGTGCCTCCGCGCCATGATGCGGCCACACCGCACCTGTTCCGGGTCTTGCTCGCGGTAGCCTTGTTGACCGGAACGGCATCGTTTATCTACGAAATCACCTGGATCCGCATGCTGAGTCTGGTACTCGGCAGCTCAACACAGGCCTTCGAGCTGATGTTAAGTGCGTTTATCTTCGGCCTGGCTGGCGGCGGCTTATGGATCTATCGACGTATCGATACGCTGACCGATACGCTGAGCTATCTGGCTAAGGTGCAGATAGTCATGGGGCTCAGCGCTCTGGCCACGCTGCCGCTCTATGGGCAGACCTTCCAGCTCATGCAGGGGCTGATGTCCGTCGTCGAACCCGATGAATCGGGCTTTGTCGCGTTTAACCTGGCCAGTCACGGCATCGCCATGCTGATCATGTTTCCCACCGCCTTTTGCGCCGGTATGACTCTGCCACTGATCACCTACAGCCTTATCAAACAAGGCGTCGGCGAACGGGCAATCGGCGCGGTATACGGTGCGAACACGCTGGGCGCCATTGTCGGTATTATGCTGGCGATCCACCTGGGGCTGCCCCTGCTGGGGATCAAAGGCACTCTGCTGACGGGAGCGCTGATCGACATTATCCTCGGGCTGTATCTGCTGGGAATTTATCGGCGTGAAAAACGCAGTAAAAAGTTTGTCTGGGTTGCATCGTCGTCATTGGCCGCAACACTGGTTGTCGCCATCGGCGTCGAACTCAGCCCTCACGCCATGGCCTCGGGGGTTTACCGCACCGGTACCGTTTTGACCGAAGACCAGCAGGTTTTGGCTTATCGCGACGGCAAGACCGCAACTATCAGCCTGACGAAAACCGAGGCAGGAGTCTATTCAATACGAACCAACGGCAAGGTCGACGCCAGTATTACCATGCGCGAAGGTACGCCGCCGCAGTTTGACGAAGTAACCATGACCCTTTTGGCGGCCATCCCTTCCCTGATCTATCCCGAGGCAAAGCAAGTTGCCAATATCGGTTTCGGCTCCGGCATGACCAGCAACGTGCTGCTGGCCAACCCCAACATCGCTCATCTCGATACCATCGAGATAGAACCGGCGATGGTGGCCACCGCAAAGGCCTTCCAGCCGTTTAATGACCGCGTGTTCAATGACCCAAGAAGCCATATCCACATCGATGACGCCAAGACCTTTTTCTCCTCGCAACAGAAAAAGTACGACATCATTCTCTCCGAACCGTCGAACCCCTGGGTCAGCGGCGTCGCGGGTCTGTTCTCCCGGGAATTTTACAGCAACAGCAAACGACACCTGAACGAAGGCGGCGTACTGGCGCAATGGCTGCAGGTGTACGAGTTCGATATGCCGTTACTGGTTTCCACCTTGAACGCGGTAATGGCCGAGTTTCAGCACATTACCGTGTATGCCGTGGACCATGGTGACCTGCTGATTCTGGCCTCGGATCAACCCGTGCCGGATCTTCCCGACCAGCCGTTCAGCATTGAAGAATTTAACCGCGAACTGGCACGTATCGGTGTCAGCAGTGCAGAAGATCTGCGTTTGCGCTGGCTTGGCGACCGGGAATTTATCGCCCCGTTACTGGAAAATTATCCGACACCGGCCAATTCCGATTACTTTCCCTATGTTGATCAACACGCCGCCAAGGCGCGCTTCTTGGGCCGCAAAGCCGA
>JBFGYY010000041.1:0-12237 GCA_041587095.1 Motiliproteus sp.
CCACATGACGAATTAATCGCCCCACGGGCGTACGCTGATAACGGGATACCGGCACAGCCGGTGGATTCTCCGCCACATAAGGCGAAGACACCAATGGGGGGTCACCGCTCTCCGGCGCTTTTTCAGCCCCATTGCCGACGCTGACAGGCGCTGCGGAAAGCTCTGCCGCAACTTTTTGTTGTGAGCTTCGCTGCGTGCTTGGCTCCGGTTCCTTTAGTGCAACTTTCACCGGCGCTTGCGCTAACTCAGCTGCCACAACCGATGCCTCATTTTCTTCCCGAACAGCCGGCGTTGCCGTAGCAGCAAGGGCCACATACTCCTGTGGGGTCATCGGCTGCTCTTTAGCCTCCCGCACTGCCGTTTCCAAAGAAGCGATATCCTTGGGCAAACGGGAATCCGCTTTCGGGCGGCGCCAGGCAAGATCCAGTGGCCCCAGATCCCGGTCGCCGGAATACAGTTGCGTGCTATGAGCGGCAAATAGCGTTTCGGCATCCTGCGCTGCCAGACGCCTCAGGGGCTCAATCTGCTGCGGATCTATCACGATAGACAGGCCTCTGGCACCCGTATAAAAACGCTGCAGGGCTGATGCCAAGCGAGGACCTAACACCCAGCCCTGGTGGGCAGCAAAACGCTCAACCCCCTTCACATGGATGGTTAGGTACTCCTGCAGCGCTATGCCCGCATTAGCGGCGCAACGCTGCGCAAATAAAGGCGCAACGGGGGAAAACTCCAGACGACCGCCAGCCCAACCGTTGTCAGGATCGATTATATCGAGCCAACCCGGCTGTTCTTTGTTAACAGCCAGCACAAACGCCAGGCTCAACTCGCTTAACTGCTCAGAAGCCAGTGTGGCTTCAAGGCGTGCGTACCCGGATTCGGCATCGAACTGATAGCGTCCCTGCAGGTCGACCACCAGCCCATGCTCCCCCCCTTGCCAGCCCGTCTTTTCAGTCGCGCATTGCAACAAGGCCAACCCGCCACCAAAATCAGCCAAGCGCGCCGGTGACAGGTACAGGCGCCCCGCGCTTAATTTCAGCTGCTCGGGCAGCGCATCTTGCGCCGAAAGCAGCGACAGCAGTGACTGCCAGTCACCGCCATCAAACACCAGCGCGCGAACATCGAGAAGCTCCTGGCCCGACTCGGAATAAAGCCGCAGCGAATCGATGCGAAGCCGCCCATCAAAGGCCGGGGCAAAGCCCTCCACTTCGATCCGCCCCCCGGGGTTCAGCTCCTCAATCAGCGCCAGGAACCCTTGTTGTGCCTGCCAGTAATAAATGCCCTGCGCACCGAAATAAAGAACCAATGGCATCAGTAAAGGCAAGTAGGAACGGGAGAAGACCCTGGTTAGAGGTAGCGATAACCGGCTGAGCAGCGGTTTGATGGCCGTGATGACCGCAGACATTTGAAAAACGGGCATTAGTTGAAAAGCATCCTGGCGACGAGAGTCCAATTTGAAAAGGGGCTAGCTACACACATCTCAACCTCTGATCATACCATTGCACCGCCCTGTGGACACGACCCGCCGTCAACACAAGCGGCATTTCTGGTGTCGCCACCTGTAAACGCGCTATTTATCCGGGCGGCAATGTCATACCGAACAGAGCAGTATTCTGATGCCCGGGCAATAGACTCACAGGCCGCTCTTGAGATGAATCTCCGGTAACTGCTCCATGCGCTCGATAGCCAGTTCAAGATCGACCTCGGCACAATTATGACCGGAGACAGCGCGCAGCTGCCGATTAAACTCGCTCTGATCAAGCAGCTGCTCCTGTCCATCCCGGTTTTGCCGGTAAGCCGCCCAGGGTATAAATTTTGTCAGCGGGAACAGCTGCTCCGCATCCGGGGATACATCGACGTTCAGTCCGCAAGCCAGTAACAGGTTACGCCCTCTGAATACCGGATTGGTGCGAACCGATTGCAGGCAACGTTCAAATTCAGCCATGCTATTGAACTGCGCCGCTGCCAGCATCGGATGCCGGGCGGTCAGTATCCGCCCCATGTGCGGTAGCAGGTTATGCTCAATCTGCCCGACAGCGGTTTCGCGCGGCAAGCCTCGGCGCTGGAAAGCCACCCCCTCTTTTAGCAGCCAGGCGATTGCTGCGCTGCCGTCACCGCTCGATGCCAAATCTGCACCGGGCGGCACACGCAGAGTCAGGCCAGTTTCGGCGCTTTCAACTTGACAGGCATCGCCGGCCGGCGTCAGCTGCACACGAACGTCTTGCTCATTCCAGTTCAACAATATGGCGGGTAATGTGATCCGCGAACGGCTATCCGGTCTGCACGCCTGAAGCGACTTACAGACAGGCAGATATGCCGCTAACGCCGCGGCGATAGCGCCGCAGGTCTGACTGGTATTACGGTCCTGGCGCTGCTGGCGGCAATAGTGACCAAAGGCACCGCTTACAGGATCAAACCCGACGTGACTGGCCTGAATGATCAGCAGGTCTTCACCGTGCTGAGCAAAGGGGCCATGCCGATCCAGGGCCACCACCCCTCCAACCTGACCATGATTAAACGGAAAACAGCCAAAGTGTTTAGCCAACAGAATAATGGGGTAGCCTTGCGTCTCATCTGAACAGAAGGCCCGCGATGGCACGATTTTTCCGGGTTCAAAGCCCAATTTCAGGCACAGATTATACAGCCGGGGGACAAACTGGCTGTAACGCATGGCGAATCGATCGACCTCAAACACAGGGCCGGGCAACGCTACTTCGCTATCAGGTTGCATAGGCGATATCAGCCCCTCTATAGGTAGGCCAAGCCGTGCGTTGCGCAAATTATTTGGTCAACGCCTTTTGCACGTTCGCTCAGCCCCCGGATTTTTTAACCTGAAAGCCGCGCTTGGTTAACTCGACCAGCAACAGATCGCGCTGATCGCCCTGTATCTCAATGATCCCGTCCTTTACCGCGCCGCCGGTACTGCAGCGTTGCTTTAACTCTTTAGCCAGCGCTTTCAACTCAGCGCCGGGCAAGGCAACACCACTGATCAAGGTAACACCTTTGCCTTTACGTCCCTTGGTTTCGCGGCTGATCCGCACCACGCCATCACCGACAGGCACGTCCTGTTCCGAACAGCAGCACGCCGCCACAGGCTTATCACACCCCGGACAAATACGGCCGAATTCCGTTGAGTAGACCAGACCACCGTCACTTTTACTACGCTTTGCCATCGTTCATCTCTGTACTGTTATCCGCGTTATCCCGCACCCGGTTGCTGAGCAATCAATCCGCTGCGCGACTGTCAGGGTTCACATGCAGCCGAAGCGGCCATCCCTTTAAGCGTCTGTCGCAACTCTTCGGTCAATTGCAGCTGACCTTCGGCTTTGGCCAGGCGCTGAGCCATCTCATCCCGTGTGGTTCGCATCTGTGCCAGGGTGAGTTCGGTACTCTCGTCACGGTTCTGCATATCCTGCAACCGGTTACTCAGGCCCAGCACTTCACGGTCCTTGGCATAAACCTCTGCTTGCAACGCCCCCTTTTCGCTAAGCGCGGTTTGCAAGCGTTCATTCAGCCGCTGATTCGCGCGATCAAGCTCCTTAAGCTGTTGCTTACCGGCTTCCAGTTCAGCACTGAGCCCGGCTTTCTCGGTACGCAGATCAAAATTAAGCACTTCCAACGGGTCGATACGATCACGCAGCTTGATCGATTTTTCACGCAAATCATTGAAATCCTGTTTAGCCTGGGCCAGAAAGCCATTTAACTGATCTATTTCACCACGGGCCAGTTTCACGTCCTGCTGGCTCTGCCGGTACTGGTCTTGCAATGACTCCATCCGGTTACGGTAAGCCTCGTAAGACTGATTGCGCTCTTCCAGCTGCTCCAGATAATGCGCGGTATCGCTTTCCAGCTTGCCCTTGAACGCTCCCAGCGCCATGCTGGTCTGTACCCGCCCAGCCAGATATCCGGCTGCCAGCGCCAGAACCACACCGATTAAGACCATTTCCACAAGTTACTCCTTCTAATGATTGACGGTGATCACCCCACCGACCCGGTAAAAAAACATTGTACAACCGTGCTACTGCGACAAAACAAACTCCAGGCGTTCGCTGTCGGCAATGCGAATCTGTATGCCTTCTACAGTGGTAAAGCTGCGACCTTGAATGGCATCATCGAAGGCTTGGTAATGAGCCGATTCACCCGTGACGGCATTAACCACACGAACATCCATCAGCCTCCGGGGTTGTTTATCGGAGCTATTGAGATGAAAAATAAATCCGCCGATCACCAGCACAACGACCGCCAGCGCCAACGCGCCCCAGATACGCCGCTGACCTCGCGCCGGGCCATCGGACTCTAGCACCGCACCGGTTTGACGATAACGCAGGAAAAACAAACAGCCGATAATCACCAAAGCGGTAATCAGTATTTTACCTAGCATGAAAAATTCAACCCATTGGTTATCATCGACTAAGACACTCCGGTATTAGGCTTCGTTTAGCAACCGTCCGAGCAGTTCCCGCACCATTTCCAGCTCGAAGGGTTTATCACAGATGGCCGATACACCCGCCTGCTGCACGGCGGACAAGCGCCCTTCATTCTCTTCACTGGTGACCATCATAATCGGCACCGACTGCTGAGCACTCTGGGTACGGATCTGTTGCGTAAGCTCACAGCCGTTCACATTGGGCATATTGTAATCGGTTACGACCAGATCAAAGTAATTTTCTGCAATGATAGCCAATGCTTCTGCGCCATCATGCGCTTCGGTAAAGTGCCGGACCCCCAGGCCCTGCAGCACCTTGATGATAAAGCGACGCGCCATGTTGCTGTCGTCCACCACCAATACCCGCAGCAGCTCCGGATCAAACTCCGTCGCCACACCACTGTCTTCAGACAAACTATGTACCGTGGTATTCAGCGCCGTCTTTAATTGCGAACTGCTGAAAGGCTTGGGCAAGATCGCCGTTGCACCGTATTGCTTGACCGGATCGAGATAGCGAAACTGGGTCTCGCTGGATACCAGCATAAACGCCAGCTCCTGCAAAACGGGGTTCTCACGCATCGCTTTCACCAGATCGGCGCCGGTCATATCGGGAAGATAAAACGAGGAGATAACAATATCGGGCTGCTCTTCGAGCATCTGGGTCAAGGCGTCGCCGGCGGTGCTGCAGTATCGCACAGAATCAATGCCAAACTCGGCCAGCAGCTTACCGATGACATGTTGCTGCATACGAGAGGGTTCTACCACCATCACAAATAATTCATTTAACTGCATGTGTCTGTCTCATTCTGGCTTAGTTGCCGATCACGCTGTCGCGACCCTCCTGGCGGACAACGGCTAAGCATAAAAAAGGCTGATACAGGATACCTGTTATCCAGGGCAGTACGGGAAGACCCAGATCAATACAGGCCTTCTTTGTACCTCAGAGAGCTCTTTATATCGTCTGCCCCGCCTATTTACAAATACCAACCCTTACGGCCTCAGTTGCTGTTGTTAATGCAAGAGTTACCGCTGCTAATGCAAGAGTTGCCGTGGTTAAGGCAAGGCTTGCATGAATGCTGACATTTCGGCAGTTAGTGATGCAGATGACTATTGCCCGCTTGGCAATTCTGTCCGCTGCGTTTAGGATGCCCCCAATATACGCAACAGACCGATACCCGACACCCTGCTTGTCGGCTATAACAATTATCCATCAAGGGACCCCAAGACCAGGCTATGCTGACACCTCTGAAAGAAGCGTACTATTTTGCACGTGGTCATGCGCAGCCGCTGCTGTTTATTGCACTGGTTTACAATCTTCCTGAATTCCTACTCGAGCTATCCCATCGCTATGGCAGCGAACCTGAAGGGGCGACGGGCATGATCCAGGGCGGCATTCTGATGACCCTTGGGGTAATTCAGTTCGCGGCGGCACTGCTGTTTATTCACCAGGCCGCACTATCGCAGCCCATCAGCGTTGGCGAAGCTCTCGGCCGGGCCATACAGCGACTGATGCCACTGGTGGTCGCAAACCTCATCATGACTCTGGCCGTTGCCGGGGGGTTAATGTTGCTGGTCTTGCCCGGACTGTATCTGGGTTACAAGCTGCTTTTTACCGAATTTTTTATTCTGCTGCATAACCAGCCGCCGTTACATGCCCTCAAAACCAGTTACCGACTGACCAGCGGCATGGCAACAAAAATACTGCCATCGCTGTTAATCTGGCTGACTTTGACTTTCGGCAGCGTGCAGCTGATCCCTTACTTGCTCGGCAGCGGCGACCAGGCTGACTGGGACGCCATTTTGCTGAAGCACGCGCTGCTCATCCCGCTAAGCATCTGGGGCTGGGCCCTGATCTATCGGCTTTATCAACGAAACTTTCCGGTCCAGCCTTTCCAGCAGGATGCCTGAGCGGCCCGAGGTAAGCCCGGCCGAATAATGACCATCAGATCTGACGGCCAGGTGACTCACTCTTGATCATCATCAAGGACAGCATGCCGAAGAGGGGATATTCTAGCGGCCTATTCCATATCAGAAGAGGGTTTCCCCATGGGTTGTTGCGGTTCTTGCGGTGGTGAAGAGAAAGATAAAGAACAGGAAAAGGGTAGCCAGCAAGAGCAGGAAAAAGCCTGACGCTCTGGATAGTTCCGGTCACAATCGGATCCCTTAAACCGCTCTGTCTTCACAGCAGCGGTTTTGTTGTTTCTGGGCGACTAAAATTCAGTATTAATGCTGAAATAAGACTAGGCACCCTATTCAGATCTCACTATCGGCAGCTTAAAGAAAAAGGTGGTTTTCTCGTTAGGGATCGACTCAAAACCGATCGTGCCGTTCTGAAGTTCGATCATACTCTTACAGATATTCAGTCCAAGGCCTGTGCCGGGGGCCTTGTTGTGCTCCTGGGTACTTAGCTGTTTAAATTTCTTGAACAAAAACTGTTGTTTATCGTAGGGAATCCCATCACCGTGGTCGGTGACGCGCACCTCGGCAATCCCGTTCACCGCCGTCAGGTCTATCTGAATGACGTCCCCTTCGCGGCCAAATTTAGCCGCATTGGAGATCAGGTTACTCATCACCTGCAGGAGGCGCTGCTCATCGGCATTCACGATCACTCTTTCATGGTCTGCACAGCCCAGCGCCAAACGAGCATCCAGGCTATTACAGTAAGGCTCATTCAGTTGCACCGACTTTGACAGCAGCTCAACCAGATCGACATCCTGTAAATTGAGATCAAACTTTCCCGACTCCAATTTGGCACTATCGAGAATATCGTTGACCAAGCGGATCAGCCGATCCGCATTACGGTGCGATATTTCCACCAGGTTACGCTGCAACGCACCCAAGTCACCGGCTTTGCCATTAATAAGCAGTGACAGCGAACCAAAGATCGCCGTCAGCGGGGTGCGTAGCTCATGGCTGACCATGGATATAAACTCATCTTTGCTATGATCAAGCACCTCGAGTTCCTTCAATTTCAATCGCAACTCGAGCTGACTGACAACCTGCCGTGCCAGAGCTTGCAACGATTCTCTCTGGGCGGCGGAGATGGTTCTCGGGGTATCACCGATCACACAAAGCGTTCCCAGCCGGTTACTGTCACTCATGATCAGGGGGGCTCCGGCATAAAACACCACATGCGGGTTATCGGTCGCCAAGGGGTTATCAGCAAAGCGCACATCTTTACTGGAGTCTTCGACCACAAACACCTCGGTGCCGAGGATCGCATGGGCACAAAAGGCAAACTCGCGCGGCGTTTCACGGGCGTCCAGGCCGTAATGCGATTTAAACCACTGTCGATCCCGATCAATCAGACTGACCAGCGAGATAGGCGTGCCGCAAATCTCTGCAGCCAGTCGGGTCAGATCATCATATGCCTGCTCTTCCAGCGTATCCAGAATACCCAATTCATGCAGCTTACGCAGACGACTGTCTTCATTATCAGGAATGGGGGCTTCAATCATTTCGCAAATACTCTCGTTCCGTGAACTCGTCGCCAGTGAACTATACAAGCCTTGGCATGACAACCTATGCCGGGGTTAGTCGGCACGGGGGGCCGTAATATCGACTCGCTGACACTCCTGACCGCATCAATATGACGCCTGTGCAGCCGCCGCTCCCAACAACACCCGATCGACAAACTTTTCCAGCAAGCGGTTTGACTCAGGTGTTTCCACCGCATTTTCCAGCACTTTTTGCAGATGATCGTCACCGTCGGTGTACTTTTCTTTAAACACCGTCAGCCGTTCGATCAAGATGGACTTTGACACCTCCGGATGGAACTGAGTTGTCCAGAAAGGGGCTCCATCGACGCGAAACGCGTGGGTGCAAGAGGCGGTGTAGGCCAGCAATGTGCAACCGGCTGGCAGCTCTGTGGCCCGCTCGCGGTGCACCGAAACCGCCTGAAACGGATCAGGAGTATCCTGAAACAGAATATCCCGGCGTCCGGCCTCCGTGACGCTGACCCCGATAGTTCCCATCTCGAAGCCGCTGTCATCGTGGATAATCGTCCCACCCAGCGCCATAATCGCCAGCTGATGACCGAAGCACGAAGCAAAGACGGGGATTTTCAGCCGAATGCAATCGCGCAACAGGCGCTGGCAGGCGGGAAGAAACGGGTAACGATCCGGTTCAAGCACACTGGCTTCACTGGAGCCGCCAACGAACAGGGCGTCGAAGCCCGTCAGGGCCGATACGTCGAAGTCCGGAGTATCAAATACGTTGAGCACCGTAAACTGACCGGGTTCAAGCCGGCAAAAGCGCGCAAAACTTTCGACCTCTTCACGCCGGGTCTGACTTTCATCCCGAATCTGCAACAACAAAACATTCAGCTGCGCCCGTCTTTTATCCATATGCCCTGTCCCATGCTCCCATTCCCAAGCCTGTGCCTGTGCCTGTGCCGTCATGCCGACTCGCCGCTGAGTATGCTCAATTACGCGGCGTTTTTATACGATAACTCCCCGAACAAAAGTCGGCAAAATAAAGTTCGACTTCAGGATGCTTGATCGGCTCACCGCTGTCATCATCACCCAAATTTCTCTCGGCAACATAGGTATCGTGTACGGCATTGTGAACCAGCACCCGGTACCAGGGACGATCCTTGGGCGGTCGGCTTTTTGCCATCTGCTGATACCATTGCTCAGTCAGCATAAAACAGGGGTCGACATCGACGACCACACCGCGGTAATCAAAAAGCTTGTGCCTTACCAGCTGACCAATCGAAAAACGCGCATGCTTCACCCGACACTCCTCCTCTGAATGTTTTCGGTTGACGGGCCGCTTACCGGCAGCCGCCATCAAAGCATAGCCGGACAAAACAGGCGTCGCACAAAACCTTTTGCCGCAGCCAGGGTCCAATCCGTCAACGCGTAATTTATTCGGAGATGGCCTCATCATGACAGTCAATCGTTTCGTGCTGAGCACAATGATCCTGTTATCCACAATCGGTTCTGCAACCTCGGCGACCTTGCAGAAAGCCACCTTTGCCGGCGGCGGTTTCTGGTGTATTGAACAGTCCTTCGACGCACTGGACGGTGTAAAAAGCACCACCAATGGTTTTATTGGCGGCGACCTGACACGACCCAATTACTATCTGGTCTCGCAGGGCAAAAGCGGTCACCGTGAGGCCGTGGAAGTGGTGTTCGATGCCGAGGTTATTTCTTACCCCAGCTTGCTGGACTATTTCTGGCGTAATATTGATCCGACCGATGATGAAGGACAGTTCTGCGACCGAGGCCCGCAGTATCGTTCGGGCATATTCACCCACAGCCCCGAACAAAAAAAGCTGGCACGAATCAGCAAAGAGAATCTGATCAGCAGCCGGCAGCTAGCGGTAACCACCGAAATTCTGGACGCCACGCAGTTCACCGCCGCCGAGTCCTATCACCAGGACTACCACCGTCGCAATCCGCTCCGCCATCGCTTTTATCACGACAGCTGCGGACGGGACAAACGACTGCAGCAACTCTGGGGCAGCCAGTAATGCCTCCGCGGGTTGCCCCGCTTATTCCGGAGACGCTGACAAGCCGTATTTCAACAGGGTGCTGTGCAAAACGCCCTCTTGTCTGATGCGCTGCAGCTCCTGGTTAAAGCGTTCGACCCACACCGGGTTGAGGGTTTGCCGTGAAAAACCAAGGTGGTAGCCCAGGGTTTTGAGGGTTCCTGAATAGCGCAGCCCCGATAGGCCAAGGCGCCGGATCAGCGCTTCACCCACATCCTTATTGCTGAACACGGCATCGTTACGCCGCGCCGCCAGCATACGAAACGCCACTTCATTGTCAGGAAAAATTTCGATGCCGTACTGCTCCGGATCGCTGCGCAGGCGCTGCAATGTATGCGATGTGTTCGATGGCCCGTAAACGCCGATATCCAGACCGGCCAGGTCATCCTCGTTGCGGTAGAGCATCCGATTGTCCTCGCGCACGAAAAAGCCGTATTCGGTCGTCAACACCAGATCACTGAACCGCAACCAGAGCTGACGTTCTTTATTGCGGCCAATAACGTACATGGCGTCTGCATCACCGCTACGCACCCGCCGCTGAGCACGCTCCCAGGGAAAGACCCGGTGCTCGCAGCGGGCCTGAATACGCTGACAGATCAGGTCTATCAATTCTTTAATCGGCCCGCCAGGCAGCCCCTGATGCAGGGTTGTGAACGGAGGAAAATCATGGGTTACGAAGCGCACCACCGCTGCCTCTGCCAGCCCGGCAGGTACCGATTGCTCAACGGAACGCTGCGGGGAGGCCCGCAAGCGCTCGTCCGCAGAGGCCCCCAGTGACAGCAGGAACACCAGCGACAAACCGGCTGTTGCGCTTCGCCGAAGCCACGCAATAACTCGCATCCTCAACACTATTCGTACCCCGCCAACTCAACATAGCCATAACCCTGGTGCGAGCCACTCACGGCAACGGCACCTTCCCAGTAACGAACCGACAGATCCATCTCCTGATCCGCAAGCAGCGGTTTAACCCGGATATCCACTCCCAGGCTTTCGATCTGCAACCGCCAGTGTGCCGGATAGTTCACCCCGGACGGGCTTTGCCACTCCCCGAGGGCTTCAAACCGTAGCGCTCCGCGGGCAACTGGCCGGGAGAGTCCCTGCCGGTCGATCAATACCAGATGGCTGAGGCCTTCGCGCCCATCCCGATTACGAAAGCGATAAAACATCAACTCGTCACCGCTGTCCAGCTGCAGGCTGAACCAGTCCCAGCCCGCCTGCTCGGCACTCAGACTATTGCTGCTCCATTCATGGTCGAACCAGGCCAGACCGGCTACCTCTATCACTTCACCGTCCCAACTCAGGCTACCGGTAGCGCTCAGGCGCGGATACGAATAATAATAGGATGCGCCGCCACGGCTGTTTTTGACACTCAGACCCGCATCACCTTGCAGCACCCGGGGCTTAAGGGCGTTTAATTGTAAACGTGCACCGATCCCGGCCCCGGCATCTTCGGCCAGCAACCGCAGAGGCATAATTGATTCGGTAGATTGCGCCTCCAGCGCCCAGTTTTCCAGCCAGACTCGCAGCGGGGAGCCTCCTGCGCCAGCCAGTCCGGCACCGGGGCGGCTGAAACGCTCGGCTTGACGGTGCTCACCGGCACTTGCATGGGTGATGGCCAGGTGCCCCATATAGACCTGCGGGCGTAACCATTGATTATTTGCGGGACCGCCATCCGGCAGCGATTCCGCTGCCAGTGCAAAACGGAACTGGGTTAACTGCAAGCCGAAGCGGCGAAAAGGCGGGCGGATCTCCTGAAGATTTGCGGTCAGGTACCACCATTCATTTTGAAACCCCGGATGCTCGCCGTGATCCTGTGGAAAAACCAGTGCCCGGCCAGCCTTCGCCTGCTCAAAACCTGCCTGTTGCGGTGCATCACCCAGCAACTGTCCGAGCGAAAACCGCGCATCATCGTCGCTCAAGCGGATGCTATCCGGCACTGACGGCGGGATCAGCGCAGGGTACAAGCCGATTCCAACGAGCAAAACGATAAGCGCGACACCCAACAACCTTAAGCGGGTGCGCAGCAGCGTTGATCGGCCCCCGGCTTTCATTGACACTCCTTCATAGGCCACCGATTACCGGTCACAGGCCATAGGTAACAGGTCGTTCCGCAGCGCGGTATTACCCGCATCGGTCCGGGCCTCGTCGGGGAGCCCCACGCCATTGGCGCCAAGCGGGATAAAGCGCGGCCAAAAATGCGGTCAATATCGCCCAGAACGGCGCCTGAATCAGTTGCAGCGGATCGACCTGATAAAACAGCGTCCAACCGAAGGCGCGTAGCTGAATCAGGTCGATCAGCCCCCAGGCCAGCAGCAACCCC
>JBFGYY010000042.1:0-12095 GCA_041587095.1 Motiliproteus sp.
GGGCCTTTTGTCAGGCGGCGGAGCAGTCCGGCGGGCTCGAGATCGGCAATAAGTCGCGTATTTTCAAAATTCTCAAGCTGCCAATCGATTCCGAAGCTAACCTCCCGGTGCCGATGCAACATGTGCTCGGCTATGAGTTCTACACCTTTGAAGATGAAGCCCCGCTGGAGCTGGACCCCGACTACGGAGAAAAATTTGGCCAGGATTACAATCGCAAAGTCTCGAAACTGGCCTGGGATGTGTCGCAGATCATCAAGCAGATACAGCGCGCTGACAGCCCGGACGAAAAGGATGCGCTGGCGCCCGGCGCCGACAGCCCTGTCGCTGACGAATCGGTCAAACCAACGGTGTACCTGGCCCAATGCAGTTATGATCTGCGCGAAAGCCGCGAAAAAATCGAATCGGAACTGAAAGCCCACGGTTACCCGGTTCTGCCTGAGCAAACGCTGCCCAACGATGAAGCGCTCTACCAGCAGGCGGTCAGTCAACTGCTGGACCGCTGCCAGTTGGCTATACACCTCATCGGCAATACCTCAGGGGTGGTACTCGATGGTCCCGGTGCCAAGTCAGCCGTGATGCTGCAAAACGAGATCGCGGTTGAAAAGTGCCGGCTGCAGCCGCTACAGCGCTGTATCTGGCTACCTGCAGGCACCCGCTCCGAACAGCCTGCGCAACAGGCCTTTATCGACGCGCTTCACCGTGACGGCAACCTGCAGACCGGCGCCGACCTGATCACCGGCGACCTTGAAACACTGAAGGGTGCCATGCACACGGCCTTAAAAAGCCTCGAAAGCCCAGATACGGAGCCAGATACGCCACAAAACGACTCCGCAACCGATGAAAAAACCATCTACCTGATCTGTGACCAGCGCGATCGCAAAGCCACGCTGCCGCTGCGCAAGTTTCTTCGCGCCCAGGGTTTTGAGGTCAATATTCCCGCCTTCGAAGGCGACGCGGCAGAAGTTCGCACCGCAAACCAGAAGCTGCTGGCGAGTTGCGATGCGGTATTGGTGTTTTACGGGCTGGGCGATGAAGCCTGGAAACGAACGGTGGACAGTGATCTGAAGAAAATAGGCGGCTATCGCACCGGCCCCGCCCTGCTGGCCAGTTCAACGGTTCTGAGCGAACCCAGTACCAGCGACAAGGAGGAACTGCTGGAGCTGGAACCCAATCTGATAAACGCCCTCGCGGGCTTCTCTGAGCAGGAGATAACCCCCTTTGTCAGCGCCCTGAAAAACGGCGGGGGTGACACATGAGCCCTGACAATCCCAAAAAAGAAAACGACAGAAAAGATAACGACAGGCCAGAAACCAACGGCACAGCAAACCAGCGGTTAACCCATACCAACCCCTTCCCGGGTCTGCGGCCCTTTCATATCGATGAGGAGCACCTGTTCTTTGGCCGCGAAAGTCAGGTCGACACCATGGTGGACAAGCTGGCACAAAGCCGCTTCCTTTCGGTCGTAGGTACATCGGGTTCGGGTAAGTCATCACTGGTTAACTGCGGGCTTTGCCCGGCGCTGCACCGGGGGTTAATGACCAAAGCCGGCACCAGCTGGCGTATCGCCCAGTTTCGCCCCGGCAGACATCCGATCAGGAACATGGCCCGCGCACTGGCGGAAGAAGGCGTGCTGTTTCGAAATCATAACCCCGGTGGCATGCCGCTGGATCAGATCATCGAAACAACCCTGGAAATGAGCAATCTGGGCCTGATCGATATCTACCAACAGGCCCGGCTTGCTGACGATGTCAACCTGTTGATCGTTGCGGATCAATTCGAAGAGCTGTTTCGTTTTAGCCGTGGGTCGGGTAAACAGATCGCACCGGCAGCGCTCAGCGAAGAAGCCATCGCCTTTGTTAACCTGTTGCTGGAAGCCAAAGCCCATACGGATTATCCGATCTACGTTGTGCTCAGTATGCGCTCGGATTTCCTCGGCGATTGCGCCCAGTTTCAGGGGCTGCCGGAGGCGATCAACGCGGGACAATATCTGGTTCCGCGTCTGACCCGCGACGAGCGACGCGCGGCTATCCGCGGCCCTATCGGCGTGGGGGGGGCAACCATCTCACCGGTATTGCTGACCCGCCTCGTTAACGACGTCGGTGACAACCCCGATCAATTATCGATTCTGCAGCACGCACTGAACCGGACCTGGTCACACTGGCTGCACGAGAGAGAGTCCGTAGGCACTCTCGATCTTGTCGATTATGAAGCGATCGGTACCATGGCCGAAGCCTTAGATCGCCATGCAGAAAAAGCCTACAAAGAACTCAGCTCCGAAAAGCAGCGCTCAATCTGTGAAAAACTGTTCAAGGCACTCACCGACAAAGCCACCGACGCGCGCGGTATCCGGCGCCCAACGCCCTTCGATACCCTGTGTACCCTGACCGACGCCAGCGCAGAGGAGCTGACCGACGTCCTGAATGTGTTTCGCAAGCCCAGCCGCTCTTTTATCATGCCGCCTTATGGCGAGCCGCTGCGTAGCGACTCCATGATCGACATCTCTCATGAAAGTCTGATGCGCGGCTGGTTAAGACTCAAACAATGGGCCGACGAAGAGGCGCACTCGGCGCAGATGTACCGCCGCCTGGCCGACAGCGCCAAACTTTATGCAGCCAATCAGGCCAGCCTCTACCGTGACCCAAACCTGGGGTTAGCGCTGGATTGGCACGACAAAACCCAACCGTCCGAAACCTGGGCGGAACGCTACAGCCCCGGTTTTTCGCTGGCAATGAAGTTTCTTCTGGCCAGCAAACAGGAGCAGTATCGCAGTAAAAAAATTCGTTTTACGCTCACTATCTGGCCGATGTTGTTACTTCTGGCGCTGGCGTTTTACTGGATCGAAGATCAACAGGAGGTTTATGAAACGGCCCGGCAAGAAGCGCTGCTGGAAAGTGACAAAATAACCCAGCACACCCGTGAAATTGAACTTCTCGGCTCCCTGTACCCCCTCACTCAAACCCCAAAATGGGGTTCATCAGAAACATCCCGAACGCAGCACAGGCTTTTTACGGCCGAGTTGCGTGACCTGGAAAAGTCTGAACACCAGGACTCGGTCCGGCTCGATATCATCAAAGAATTACTCCGCAGCGGAACGTTAGACAATGCCAGCCCGTCTGCTCTGCTCGCGCAAATGGACACGGCGATCGAAAACTGGAATGTCGATGCTATCGCAAAGACCTACACGTTGCTTCGTCAGATGAACGACGATGAACTCTACCGGGACAGCGCGAGAAAGGCCTGGATAAACATCGTCAAGGTCAAGCGAGAAAAACATAAGCAAATCGCCAATAGCCGAAATCTGATAAAGCGCTATGCACGCGTTTTGAACCAGTACAGTAACGCGGCGCCCTACGATATCGTCTATCAAGTTGCTGGCCGTAACTTAAATCAACTCGGCATTGCACATCGGGTTTTAGCCTCGGACCTTAAAGCAGGCACGTGCCTCACCTGTAGCCTGCTGAACAAGATTGGCGAACAACTTGAAAAAGGTAATATCGGTGAAGCCATACAACGCACGAACGTCAACTGCCCACAAGCGCACACGGGACATTGCAAAATCGCATGGGTCGCTATCCGCAACAATCGTGACGATAAGGAATCACAGCTGCTGCAGGAGCTCTACCTACGGCGATTAAATGACAACATGAATAACGGTCACGCTGAAATTTTAGGGCGATTCAACAGTCTATTTGCACTTGAATCCGAACAGCAACCTGAGCAAAACAGCATCCAGCAAGGGGGACCGGAACAACAAACCTTGCGCATGCCTGCCCCTTTATCCGCGCAGTATTTCAGTCACCCACTGCATTACCAGATTGCCAAGAAACTGATCAATAACGAAGAACTGTCACCCGCCGAGCGCTCTTTACTGGAGGTATACACAGCACCCGCAGGGGATCCAAGCGCCCAGAATGCAGAATTACTCGATGAGGTACCAAAATATTCTGCCTATATGCTGCTGGCCCGCGCTGTAGTTGAAAAGCATGAAACAGAGCCGGAAACACCGCCTTTTGAAATCGCTTTTAACGCCGCGTACGATTTTATCGCCGAGTTTTCTCAAATCATCATTCTGGCGATGTTATACCCCATCTGGTGGTGCAGGCAGTGGTACAAAGGGCGGTTTAAACAACATATTCCGATCCCGGATAAACCCGGCGCGTGGCGCCGTACCTTCGCCTGGTTTGCAGATCTCTGGATCGCCAACTTCTTTGCGGGAATAATTGCCGTTTTAAGCGGTTTCATCGTGGCATTTGTAACCGCTTACGCCACTGATAACGCTTATTTTTCTGATCCGATTGAAGAGCTGGCAATAGGCGCGTTCCTGATCACTTACCTGGCAGCAACCGCCGGGTACCTGTTGTTTTGTGATGCCATAGAGTACCGCTATCGTCGCTCCTTCGGAAAAATCATCTTTATGATGCTGCCCCTGTCGGGAGATAAACCGGGCGAGGTGATCACTCTGCGCACCTCTGCGCGCAAAAACGCCTTTGCAACCGCTCTGGTTCTGCTGCTGCTCTTGCCCGCTTTTCTCATAGGCTGGGTTGAGACTGTCGAATACGATTACCCCGATGATATTGAAGAAACCTTTATGTACCTCTACGCCGCGATCAGCATCGTTTTCACGCTGTTTATGCTGGTCAACTTCATCCTGGCTGCCCTGAAAGAGGGCCGCACCCTGGGTGATCGTTTTGCCAAAACCCGGGTGGTCGACGTCCGCAGTGAGGCGGCAAAACACGTGACTCAATGCTGTTCCGACGCGCATTGGGGCACGGACAAAAAAAACCGGCAAGCAACGACGCCGCTCCCCGCTACGGTATAACAACCAACCGTAGCAAACGCATATCGTCGCACTCTCAGGGCCGCATCGGAGCAGTCTGCCTGTTCACCACTCACTTGCGCAGCGCAGGTGACAAAGGCAAAATTGTCATGTGATGAAAAACCTTATTTACAGGCCAACAGCGGACCCCGCATGCTGAAGCAGATACTGATAGTGCTCTCTTTGCTTGGCGTCATGCTGTCCCCCGCAGCCAGTCAAGCCAAACAGGCCGATGCCGTAGACCCCGAATTACGCCAATGGCTCGATGCCGCCATCAACCGCGCCGACAGTTTTGAGGATCGCTTCGATGCGGAGGTATGGCTGCTCGATATGTCCGGACGCATTGAACGCTACGTGCCCGATGATCAGGAACGGCTGAAGATTTTACGTGGCATCCACCGCGAAGCCAGTCGGGCCGGGTTGCCTGCCGATCTGGTAATGGCGGTCATTCATACCGAGAGTCTGTTCAAGCGCTTCGCCGTTTCAGTCGCCGGCGCTCAGGGGCTGATGCAGGTGATGCCCTTCTGGAAAAAAGAGATCGGGCGGGTGAAGGACAACCTGACCGATATCGATACCAACCTGCGTTATGGCTGTACGATCCTCAGTTACTACCTGAAGCGCTCCAAAGGCAATCTCAGCGAGGCTCTGGCACGCTACAACGGCAGCTATGGCAAAATGAAATACCCGAATAAGGTCTATCGCTCGCAAACTCGCTACGAAGACTAACGAATCTCGAAGTCATCGAACTCCGGAATCGGTTCCAGTTCGGCCACCACCACTTCCGCCACCGTTGCTAGCGGCGGTCCCTGACTCAGCCAGGCCTCAACCAGCCGCACCGCGTTAGCGTCGCCGACCAACAAGGCTTCAACACGGCCGTCCGGCAGATTTCTAACCCAGCCACAGACGCCATTCGCTTCCGCCTGCTCCTTGGTCGATTGCCGGAACCAGACACCCTGAACGCGCCCGGAAACCCAGGCCTGTAATGCAATACGATTCATGACAACACCTTTTTCCCTACGTCAGCAAACAAGGGACTCTGATCAAAATTAACTAAGTGACACGGTTCAAACCACCGGGTCACAGGCCCGCCGGGGCTCGACGTTTTCAATTTCAGGCTGTGATGTCCCATCGTATGAAAACAACGCAACCAGATCAATATCAAGCAGTTGACGACGCCGCTCGCTCACCCCGGCCAATCTGCGATTGAATTCCGGTACCCAGGCTACCCCAAGGCCCTTCTGCGCCGATGACAGTGTTACATCCAGACGACAGGCCAGTTTATCCACACTCAGTACCGACAGGTCCTGACGCAGCAACAAGCCCCCGGCGTCGCTACGTATGACTATATTCAGCTGAACCAAACGCTCGACCATCGCCAGTATCGCGGCGGCCGGTATGTCAGGCCACTGTTCCGTCAGCTTCGCTTCCGGGCACAGCTCACCCTTGCGTTGTGCTCGCCAGAAAGACTCAAGCAGACGTAATGCCAGCAGCAGTTCGGAGTCCACGGATTGCAGGCGATGCCGATAGCTGTGCTGCGCCCGTACCAACTCAGCACCGACCAGGACGATCAGCCAGGAGATATAGATCCAGGCCAAAAACATCGGTACGGCAGCAAATGCGCCATAAACCAGCTCGTAAGAGGGAAATTGAGACACAAACAGCGCAAAACCGCGTTTTGCCGCTTCAAACAGCAACGCGACAACAACCCCTCCTACCAAGGCGTGCTTAAACGGTACCCGGCAATTGGGTACCGCGGCATAGATGAGCGTAAAGGCGGCACTACTGAGCAACAAAGGCAGCAGGGAAAGCACGCGCTCGCGACCACCCAGTACGACCGTCGCATCGCTGAACAAAGGCAAGGACGCCACGTAGGAACTCAGCACAAACCCCAGCCCCAGCAGTAATGGCCCGAGGCTCAATACTGCCCAATAAAGCAGGAAACTTGCGATACCGGTGCGTGATCGCTCCACCTGCCAGATATTGTTAAAGGTTGTCTCAATGGTTTTAAGCATCATATAGGCAGTAACGATCAGGAATCCGACCCCGACCGCCGTCAGGCTCCTGGCCTGAGAGGCAAACTGAGCCAGATATTCGCGCACGGTGGCGCCGGTGCTGGGAATAAAATTATCGAATATCAACCCTTCCAGCTGCTGGCTGACGCCCTGAAACGACGGGATAGAAGACAGCATGGCATAGGTCACCGTCATCATGGGGACTACGGCAAACAGGGTGGTATATGTCAGCGCCGCGGCATTCTGTTTACCCTGATGGCGATCGAACTGTCGCAGCAGGTAAAGGAGAAACGCACCTGTCGCCTTCACGCGCTGAACAATCCGCGCCCCGGCATCATTGTCTCGCGACGATTTTTCAACGCTCTGCTTTTCCATGCATAGATCCAACAGTTACTGACAATAAGACAAGCATAGCCATATCCTGACGGCTGCCGTCATCTAAATAGAAACATAAACAAAAACAGCACGTAATCCTATATGGTGAGCGGTTATATTCCGGGTTGACCAAGTATCCTGGAAAACGCCGTCTCAAGGGCATTCATGGAGAAACCCGCTATGGGATATGCATAAAGCCACGCTGCCCAGGCCGGACCTGAATCCTACTGCTTCACGGCTAAGCGCAGTAACAGCTCTCAGGCAACAGGTCCCAACCAATAGGCGACTACAATGGTCAGGTTTGCTGTGATAATCTTGCCGGCAACCGATAGCGTTGCTCATTCCTCATTAGCAACCAACGATACGAACCATGAACAGGACCTTTTTCTGATGAGTCAGATCACCCTCTTCCACAACCCGCGCTGCTCCAAGTCCCGTCAGGCATTACAACTGCTGCAGGAGCAAGGTGTTGAACCCCGGATTCGACTCTACCTCGACAATCCGCCGACCCGTCAGGAGCTTGAAACCCTCCTGACCCAGCTCGGCATGGCACCCCGCGAGCTTTTGCGCCGCTCCGAAGATGCCTACAAAGACAACAACCTTAAAGACACCACCCTCAGCGATGACCAGCTGATCGATGCCATGCTAACTCACCCCAAGCTCATTGAGCGTCCCATCGCAATCTGTGAAAACCGAGCCAAGGTGGGTCGTCCCCCCGAAAATGTTTTGGAGTTGCTGGCATGAGCACCCAGCCCTATGTGCTGGTCCTCTACTACAGTCGCGGCGGCGCCACGGCGACCATGGCACGGCATATAGCCAGAGGCGTTGAAGAGGTAACGGGGATAGAGGCTCGCCTGCGGACGGTACCGCCGGTGTCGGCCACATGCGAGGCCACTGCACCGACGATTCCCGATGAGGGTGCCCTGTATTGCAGCGAAGACGATCTGGTACACTGCAGCGGATTACTGCTGGGATCGCCGACCCGTTTCGGTAACATGGCCGCCCCCCTGAAACAGTTTATCGACAGCACCAGCAGTTTGTGGCTGAGCGGAACGCTGAGCGGCAAACCCGCCGGGGTGTTCTGCTCAACGGCCAGCCTGCACGGCGGTCAGGAAACCACGCTATTGTCCATGATGATCCCGCTGCTGCACCATGGCATGCTGATCAGTGGCATCCCTTATCAGGAGGCGGGGCTGCTGACCACTCAGGCGGGAGGCACCCCTTACGGTGCCAGCCATGTTGCCGGCGAGAAAGGGCAAAAGCCCCACACAGAAATCGAATTACAGCTTTGCCGCGCACAGGGCAACCGACTGGCCCGCCTGGCACTTAAATTGAAACCAACAGAGATCAACGCATGACTGAGGTTCTGGACTCACGGGTACGTATCACCCATTGGCTGTGCCGGGCGCTGCTGCTCGCACTGATCGGAGCAATCGGCTTGTGGACCATGATGGTTACACAGACGATACTCGGGGGGATTGCCATTACATTGATCAAAGTCTTGCCGCTGCTGTTCTTTATTCCCGATGTCTTCCGCGGCCGCCCGCGCACCCATGCCTGGCTCTGCTTTGTGCTGCTGGTCTATTTCTGCTTCAGTGTGATCTATATCCTCAGTCCGTCTCAGCAGATTATGGCGTTCGTACAAAGCACGCTGACAATGATGCTGTTTACCAGTGCCATGCTGTTTGCGCGCTGGAAGGCCCAACAACAGCGCCTGCAACAACAAAACATTCAGGACCAGGAAGCTCAGGCTCTCTAAGGCCAAGCTCTCTAAGGTAAAGCTCTCGAAAGTAAAAACAGAGGCCAGGCACTGAAAGCGCAAGCGTATGGCTGAATTCCCGGAGCTGCATGGCTTGTCAGCGACGCATATCGACACCAGGCCACCCTTTGCGGTCGCGAACGACCAGCAAGCGGCTTTCATGATCAGGCGTTGAAACAGGGCTAAACAGAAAGCACCGTTAGACGGCGGAGGAACCGGGAGCAGCCGCTCCCGGGGAGTAACACCTTAATCTTCTTCAACAATTTCAGTTGTGGACGTATCACCACAGCGCACACACTGGCCTTCGATAAAAATACGCCCGTCCAGTTCATACTCAACAGGGTTCTTCATACCTAAATCGGCTTCCCGACAGGTGTTGCACCAGGTCTGGCGAAGGAAATCCTGCTGCTCATCCTCAGCCCGCAGGCTAAAATTTCGTTCAATTCGACTCATAAGGGACTCATTCTGATAAAGGGCGTGTTAAAAGGGCAGAGTTAAAAAGGGTTCGCTGATACGGGCATAATACAAACGCGCCCTTTACCAGCCCAGTGTTTCTTTAATAAACGGAATAGTGACCCGGCGCTGGGCGCTGAGTGACGCCTGATCCAGCGTGTCCAGCAGTTCAAATAACTCGCCGGTCTGGCGCGGTCCGCGATACTGCAAATATTGCAGCACCTCATCGGTGAGTTCAATGCCGCGTCCGCGAGCGCGCATACGCAGCGCTTCAACCCGCGCCTCATCATTCAACGCATGCAGTTGCATCACCATCCCCCAGTTCAGCCGGGACGCAAGATCAGGAAGATCGATATCGAGCTGGCGCGGGGGGCGGTCAGCGGCAAGCAATAACCCCTTGCCTTGATCGCGCAGACGGTTATAGAGGTGAAATAACGCTTCTTCCCAGACCGCATCACCAGCAATAGCGCCAAGATTGTCGATACAAACCAGATCAAGGGCATCAACTCCGTCGAACACCCCGGTGCCTTTAACCAGCAATTCGCTTAACGGCAGGTAACACGCCGTTTTGTCCAGCTGTTCGGCACGCTGACAGGCCGCCTGCAATAAATGCGTGCAACCCGTACCCGAAGCGCCCCACAGATAGAGACAGCTCTCACCGGTACCGGCAGCCATGTGCCGGACCTGCGCAACCGCCATCGCGTTACCGGCCGCATAAAAATTATCCAACGTTGCCGTGTCATGCAAACCGACATGCAGCGCCAGCTGAGTGGGTGAGGGTGCGGTCATTGAGCGTTTGGTTCCTCGCGGGATTCCATGGATCGTTGTTCCAAGGCAGACTGTTCCCGGTTTGATTGCTGTACGTGAGATTGTTCTGCGTTAGATGGCTCTTGTATGGACTGTTCCGGGGTGGATCGTTCCGGGATCGATTCATTAGCCACATTGTCTGCGCAGGCAAGGGTGCCATACAACGGGCTACTTTTGTAGCCCTCATGAAGATGTCGCAACAGGACCATGATAACGGCCGCAACCGGCAACGCAAGCAACACGCCGGTAAATCCAAATAACTGCCCGCCGGCCATAATCGCAAAGATAACGGCAACGGGATGCAAACCTATTTTGTCCCCCACCAGCAGTGGCGTCAGCAGCATACCCTCCAGGGCCTGACCAATGCCAAACACACCTAATACCAGCGCCAGATGCAGCAGATCATGATATTGCATAAAAGCAGCGATACCTGCCGCACCAATGCCGATAATAAAGCCCATATAGGGCACGATACTCGCCGTACCGGCCAGGACGCCAAGCAGCAACGCCAGGTCCAGACCAATCAACCAGAGCCCCAGGGTATATACAATCCCGAGGCAGATCATGACCAGCAACTGCCCCTTGAGAAAGGCGCCCAACACTTCGTTGCACTCCATGGCCCAGCGGGAGACCCGCGGCTCAAGCACTCTGGGCAGCATGGCCCTGATACGATCGAGAATCAGGTCCCAGTCCCGCAGCAGATAGAAGGTGACCACGGGAATCAGCGCCAGATTCGCCAGCCAGCCGGCCAGCGCCAAACCGGATCGGGTCGCCTGGGACAAAATTTGCCCGACAAGATCGCTGCCCTGCTGCCAGTTCGCACGCAACAGTTGTTTTGCCCGGTCCACATCCATCGTAAAGGATTCGATACCCAATGTGCCCTGAATCCAGGGGATAACCCATTGGTCAATCTGCTCGAGCAAACGCGGAATCCAGGCAGACAGCGAGTCGACCTGCCGGGCCAGCATCGGCACCAGCAACAGCACTAGCAGCGCCAGCAGCAAGAAGAAACATGAAAAGACGATAATGACCGACACATTGCGCGAATAACCGCGTTTTTCCAGCGCATCGGCAACCGGATCCCAGAGGTAAGCCAGCAGCATGCCGACGAGGAAGGGGAACAGGATCGGCTCAAGCAGGTAAAACAACCCGACCAGGATCAGACTGACCGCCAGTACCATCCAGCGCTGTGAATCGCTCATTGGACAGTTTCCACCCAGCGATAGCTTATGACAGGCTCACCGGAATCACTGCCGTAATCGAGCTGCGGCTTAAGGCGTTTATACAGACGCAGTTTGTCCTGCAGCTGCTTCAGGCTGCCATCGAGGGTCAGTGCCAGCACCATCCGCTCCCGCTCAACCGTGCGCACGGCAATCGTACGCACACTGGGCAGCTCCGACAGATAGCGTCGTAACTGGGCATAAGCGGAAAAGTTGTTCAGCGCTTCAATGGTCAGCTCTACCTCGCCACTCTCACCACCAACCGGGGCAACAAAACCCGCAAACAGTTTATCGGCACTCTGCTCCACAGCACTGGATAGCTGATCAGCCAATGTCTGGCCTCGTCCGTCAAAGCTGTGCACCGTATCATGCCAGAACAGCTGCCAGTTACTGCGCCACGCCTGCTTACGGTCTCGGAAGACCCGACCAACCAGCACGGCATCGGCACGGTAACGCTGCGATGCATTTAAGATAGACTCGCGAAAAAAACCCCATGCCTCGCCGACAGGCAGGTTCTGTTCGTCCTCCAGATCAATCAGGGGTCTGAAGATGGGCAACCCGCGCTCTGTAGCCCGTTTCAGCATCACGCCCAACGCCGGATCCTCAGACTGGCCGATATACTCCCGGCGTCCTCCGCGCTCTTCAACCAACCA
>JBFGYY010000043.1:0-12007 GCA_041587095.1 Motiliproteus sp.
CGTCAGCGTCATCCCCCACCGTCGTTAACAGCCTTTGCCCCACAACCGGTGCACCTGCCGATTCAGCGCTGGACAAACCAGAAACCCACCGAGACAGATCCGCAGCACAACGGGCCAGCGAAAACCACTGCCCCACCCCCTGCCCTGGCAGCAGCATGATGATCAACGCCAGTACGCCCACTAACAGCACAGTCAACAACAGGGCTGGCAGGCGCTTATCCGCTCGGGTTACCGGCTTGCCGTCCGATGGCGTTACCAGCGGCATCTAAACCGCCCCCTTGTGAACCATGGTCGACACAAAAGGCACACCGAAAAACGCCAGGAATGACACGACGAAGACCCCCATGGTCACCAAGCCGTTTAATTGTGGTGAATTATTGCGTGTAATACGCAGATGCAAGGCAAACGCCAGGGTCAGCCAGGTCAGTAGCGACCAGACCTCTAGAGGGTCCCAGCTCCAGTAGCGTCCCCAGGCATCCTGTGCCCAGATAGCACCGGCAATCACCCCAAGGGTGTCGAAGATCAATCCAACAGCCAAAAAACGGTAAGCCAGGTTATCCAGGCTGTCATTGCCCGGCATACGGGCAAAGCGCCGTTGCCCAAAACTTACATTCCGCAGCAACACCACACCGGAGACGCCGACAGCCGCCAGCACCGCGCCCAGAAAAATTTTGATAAAGCCGATATGAATAAACAACCAGATGGTGTCGTAAAACGGCGGGAAGCGCGAGTCGGTATTAGGGATGAGCATCATCCAGCCCATCAGCAACAGAATCACGGACATCATCACCGCCACGGCGGGACGAATCCGTGGTATCCGCCAGTAAACCAACACAATCGCCAGCATCAAGCCCCAGACATTCGCCTGCATCGCTTCAAACATATTCCCCACCGGCAAATGTTCGATCCGCACCCAGCGCAGACCGATAAAAATGGTCTGCAACACCAACCCCAGGGTCATGAGCGCCAAGATCCAGCCTTCCGGTTTTTTACCCCACACCAGCGCAATAATGGCCAGAGTACCTGCAAATACGTAGGCGACGATCGCGCTCCACAGCATCAGGGGTTCGAGTGTCACACCAGTCTCCTTTTTACAGATATAACGATTTTATTCGCCGACGCGGGCAGCGTTCACAGCACCATGTTTTTTGCGCTCGACTGACCACGCACATGTTTTAAAACCACGTCCGCATCGACCGCAAAGCGCGTACCGTTACAACGGAACGGGTTCCAGTCGCCTTCTTTATAGGCGCGGTTAGAAATGGTGACCGACTCGGCAGTATCACCCCAGCGTCCGCCCTTGAGAATGCGGGTACTGGTATTGCTGAAATGATCGGATAAAGGCGGGTTACGCATGCCGTCTTTCCACCAGGTCTGGTGTTCATCGTGGGTAAAATCCACACCGTCGGCCACGTATTCACGTACGTTACCGGCCATATTGTAGATACCATGGGGAGATCGTCCCTCGGGAAAGCTGTCCACGGGCATTAACATCTCGCAGCCACCTTCAATGGGACTGGTGAACGGGTAATTAAAGACAACGAAGCTCTGATCTGGCCGTTTATCGCCCCAGGGATAGGTGCGGTTATCATCCCCGCGCGCGGCTTTTTCCCACTCGACTTCGCTGGGCAGACGAAAGCCCATCCAGCGGGCAAATGCATCCGCCAGCCCCCAGGACAGACCGCTGGCCGGTAATTCCTCGGCACCGGGATCCAGAGTATAAAAACCGTCGTCGCCTTCGCGCACGATACAGCTGTAATGCAACTCACGATTAAAGGCCGGATCCTGCGCTACCTGAGCATTCAGAAAACGCAGAAAGTCCCCTGAGCGCGCTTCATACTTGCCGATGTAGTAGGCATCGCGCCATATTTTGGCGCGCGGATAACGCTGCGGCACAGCTGGCCATCCGTCATCGTTGGCATCAACACTCTTGTAAAACCAACCCGCAGGAACCAGCACAAACTCCACGCCATTCAGGGTTACTTCGGCAGGCAACGATGCCTGATCAGCAGCCATGACCGGCGGTGACATCAGCAACAGACTGGTCAAAATTCCGGTGACGCATCGTCTTAGCGCTTTCGTACTCATCATCAATTCTCTGTTGTTGTGGCTGTTTGTGAACCGACTGACTAAAACAGACTACAGCAGTGGGTCATCATCCGGGGCTATCCAGGGACGGGCACTAAAGCGACGCCAATAAAACCAGGCCAGCGCCAATACTGCGGCAAAGCTGGCAGCACCGATCCAGGGCAGCGTCCAGTCAGAATAAAACTCATACCCCATCCAGCTCTGTACCCCGTCATAGAGCAACTCACCCTCGGCTAACTCCAGTGAGCCACCGACCTGGAGCTCATGACGTTCACGCCCCTGCTCACCAACCCGGACAATTACCCGATGCCGCTCAGGAATGGCGAACGTCCAGGGCCGATCTTCATCCAGCATGCTGTCGTCAAATTCCAATTTGACCCACAGATCCAGATCAGTACCGGGAGGCCGCCACTGCTGGGCCTGTTCAAAGCGCAGGCGCGGCCAGGACTTCAGCGTCACCAGACCCGAAGACGGCAGGCCCTTGTTCGCCGGCAACCAGGTAAACTGCAGGGCAAAGCCGCGGTGATTGCTGGTATAAATACGGTAGCCTTGCAACAGCAGCGGCCGGTCATCGCCGATGATGCCCTCCTGCACCCGTCCATCGGCATCGGGCCAACGCACTTTGTTATAGGTGCGGTTACGCTTGGCGCGACGGTCGTAGTCAACCTCAAAACCCTCGTTAGAAAACAGCACGTTATCTAGGCTATTCTGATGCCAAGGCCCCTGTTCCTGACGGCCAAGCTCGCCGCCAAATTCTTCACCGACCGGGATCAGAACCTGCCCCTGCAGATAGGTTAATCGCCCCAGCAGCGCCAACAGGATCAATGCCAGCAAGGACAGGTGAAAGACCAGCAACGGCGTCGTACGCCGAAAACGCGGGTTAACCACAATTGCGGCGACAAGGTTGAATACCAGCAGGGTAAAAGGCAAAACCATGGCTTCAGAAGGCAACAACCAGCCCGCATCGGTAGCAAGTACGGCCAGTGCAAACAACACCAGTAACACCAGGGTAAACCACAGGTTGCCCAGATAGTGCAGGCCAGCCATCTGCGGATTGCGTCGTATCGCCGTCACCATTAACCGACTACCCTGCCTCAGCTACCACAAGCCATATCGCCCATCCAGTCTTCACCTTTATTGCCCCGGTCAGAGCCGCAAACGCTCTCGTTATCCCACTCATTCCAGCCATTCTTAAACTTTATGACACCCAGAATCGAACCGTTGTAATAGGGCGCTTTATAGAAGCGACGCGCTTCCCCAGATGAAATCGTTGATCCGCCTTTAACCCGATACACCTCGGTGCCAACGGGCACGGGCTGACCCGGCGTACAGGGCGGATCGTAGTCATAGGTGCTGCCACAGGTGACTTCGGGTCCGATATCGTTCAGGTTGGCCAGGAAAGACTTGTTCTTCCAGCCGTGGGGAATAGCGATATGGCACCAGTTACATTTGATGGCGTTATTCTCGTGGGTATGCTTCCAGCCGCTGCCGGATTGCTTGTCGCCGGTCCAGTACGGCCCATCGCCATGGCAATCGACACAGAACGGCCTGTTATTCCCTGTGCCGCCGCGCACCACTTCGCTGTTCCAGGCACCGCGTAGCAGACGGAAATTGTTCGAACCGTGCGGCCCGCCGGGGCTACCCGGGTTGGACGTTTCGTTGCCATTACCGTTGTTATGACAGTCTGAACACATCATGGTCTGTGCGCCCACACTGCCTTTCCAAGGGGCACTCCAGGTATCTTTGTTGTTCGCCATTCTACGAACCGCTATCGTCCGGCCAGTGGGTTTCATCACCGGATGCCAGGAGCGGTGATTGGAGTTGCTGGCAGTATCGTAAACCGGGGACGCGCCGCTGCCGGTCATATTGGTATTCTCACCCACATGGGCATCCGGTGACTGGAACTCCATCGCCTGGTTGG
The DNA here is from genome assembly GCA_041587095.1 of Motiliproteus sp. Lineage (GTDB taxonomy): Bacteria > Pseudomonadota > Gammaproteobacteria > Pseudomonadales > Balneatricaceae > Motiliproteus. Next base: position 4,010 of record JBFGYY010000043.1, read on the forward strand.
TGTAATTTTCCAGAACATAGCGGCTGCGCGAGGTCGCGTTATTCGCACTGTTAACGCTGCCATCGGTAGCGGGACGACCGGTATTGATCGCGCCATCCGGCTCCCCCGAATCGGCATAGGCATAATTGGAGTGGCACTTAAGACAGACCTGATACTCCTTGGTCACCTGGTCGTTGCCGTCACAATCGGTGGCGCTGACGCCGCAGCGGACCGATATATTGGTCGGCATGCTGCCGAAGGCCGTGCTGTTCCAGGCGTCAATTTCAACGCCGTAGGTGCCTTTGAGCGCACCCGGCGCGGCGTTATGCTCCAGCGGGTTGGCGACATGCTTGTGAGTCGCTTGTGTGGATACGCCCGTCCCGTCAAACCGTGAGTTCTTAACGATGCGATGCGGATTATGGCAATCCGTACATTCGGCGTGACGGCTATCGTTGCTCAAGAAACCGAGCCGAACCGGCGACTCGACAAAGTTAGCACCCACCGCCTCGGTGGGTTTGCTCGGATGCAGCGAACTGATCGGCCAGTCATCAACAAACCCAATATCGTGCTGCTCGGTCGTGGCGGTTTGCTGGCCGTAGGTCGGTACACCGTCGCCGCTGACGATGGGCATATGGAAAGGCCGGGCAAATTCATCTTCGATATTGGGAACGGTCGTGTTGGCCTGCAAGATAGTGCGGGCCGAGTCTGTATGACACTGATAACAGGTCTCTTCGATGGCCGACTTGCCACCCGCCTTGATACTCGAAGCGCTGTCGGTACCTTCGCGCAACAAACGGCGCGCACCCTGTACCGTATGGGTATCGTGACAGTTCAGACAGGCCGCTTGCCAAACCTGTATATTGGCCGGAAACTCGCGTTGATTTGCTGCAGCCGCGCTGTACTTCTCATTGGCATCGCCCGGCTTGGCGTGTACCGAATTGGACCATACCGTGCCGCCCAGATCGCGGTCATGACAACCCAGGCAGATGATATCGCCGTCTTGCGCGTTGCCGGCCGCATCATAAGCCGCTTCATCAAAGGTTCCGCCATTGGGCGTTTCCATCTGAAAGCGCGGCGCACGTAAAAACTTGACGTTATTATCCGCCGTCACGGTGGTTCCACTTGGCACATCCTTACCTTTCACATGGGGGTCATGGCAGGTGGTGCAGTGCATCTGATTCGGGCCCGAATCGTTGTCCAGAGGGAATATCGGTTTCACCCCCGGGGTGGGAACGCCGATATGCGCCACATCGGAAGGCAGACGCAACTCGCCATCGGTGCTGGCAAGAGTGTCATCGTAGGTGAAGGAAACCGGATGGTCGTTGCTTAAGTCGATCCCCAGGTCACGGGTAAAGCCGGTAGTGCTGCCGCTTCCGGCCGCTATGCTGCCATCACCAGCCACCCCCTGCATATTCGTCGTTCCGGTATCCGCTCCCGAGCCCGGCTCGTTGGACATGGAAGCAATACCCAGAGTGCCATCGTGACAGGAAAGACAGAGGCGGGTTTTACCCGAAGGTTGGTCTACGTCGGTGGCATCCAGAGAGTTGGATTGATACGGCGTATAGGTTTCACCACTCAGGGCCTTATTCCACAGTGGCGCTCCGGGCTGGGTCGACGCGCCGTGAGGGGTGTGACAGAAAACACAGACTTCATCTTCATTAGTCGATTTGAGTGCATTGCCCGCACCGGAACTCAGGTTATGCTTGGTACTGATAACATCGGCAGGACGAGCCGCCGAAGAAGGTGACACATGCGCTACCAGTAGAATAGCAAATAGTACCGAAACCATTCCGACAACCGGTTGTACGTACCTCTTCCTGAGGCCAAAAAGCATCCTGGCTTTCATAGCAATCCCATTGGTGAAGCTGTCCGCCTTCAATTAAAGGTTGGCGGTGATTTATAAAAAAATGACTTTCTGGACTGCATTAACTGAAGGCTTTCTTTGCAAAAAAGTTCAGTCAAGCCACAGGATGAGGGACTGCTTCGATAGTGAGGCTATCGAACCTTAAACACAGCAATGGCGACACGAAGAACAAAACAACTATTAAGCCAGTATTGACAAAAAGTCAGTTTATTAATCCGGACAGAATAGTACCCCAACAAAAAAACGCCTGCCAGTGCTGCGTTGACAAATATCCCATTTAATGCGCCTTGACTAATATTGTTCAGATCGTCTACGGGATGGCTACCAAGCACATCGACTGCAACACAGGGACTCAAGGGATACGACTAGTTGAGCAGCGCCGCCAGTTGCGGCTGTACTTCGTGCATAAATGGCGACAGTGAATATTGGCGTGTACCACTGCGCGTCTCTGAAGCCTGCTGCCACCAGTGATGGGCCTGCTTATCAGACTGCTCAAATAAAATACCGTAACGGTGCATCATGCCAATTCGGTATTGGGCGTGAGAAAGCCCCTGCGCCGCGGCCTTCTCGTACCAGTTTAGCGCTTCACTGGAAGAGACGGCTACGCCACGGCCGGTGCCATACATGGTACCCAGATAATATTGCGCGGAAGCCAGGCCCTGTTCGGCTGCGGCCCGGAACCAACGCAACGCCTGCGCATAGTCTTGCTCGACCCCTTTGGCATTGTGATAAACGTAGGCAAGGTTGAACTGTGCAACGGCAAGCCCGTTTTCAGCCGCAGACCGGTACCAGTGTACAGCCTGCGAACTGTCGTAATGTTCGCCAAGGCGCCGTGAATAGATAACGCCCAGCGCATATTGGGCGATCGACTGCCCCTGTTCGGCGGCGCGCAAGTACCAGCTTATCGCTCGTTGACTGTCCCGTTCGACCCCGAGTCCTTCGTCATACAGCCAGCCCAATGCCGTTTGAGCAAGTGGATCTCCCGCTTGCGCCGCGGGTCGCCACGCCTGAATCGCAGCTTGCCACTGCTGTTTGCGCATTGCCGCGGCGCCTTGCTCAAGACTCGCAACCGCAGGCCAGGCCAGACCCAATAGCAGCGCAGCAAAGAAGTATCTGAAGGTTTTGCGTAGCTCGTAAGGGCCAGGAATTAACTTTTGCATTGGCATTTCCTTATGCGTCTATCTGATATTGGCGCGGCAAATCCTAGCACTGTTTATGGCCAGCCGCCTTTAGAACGTTGCGTTTTTATGTGACGACGAAGCAATTATATGCGCTGGCCGCCACCCTAAACCTTGCGCAAACTCACGACCTGCAACCGACCTGCAACATGATTGCAACATAGTATTATGGAGAATAAACCGGCAGTTCGACTCTGAACAGACTGCCCTTCCCCGGCTCGCTCTGCACCGTAATCGTGCCGTTGAAAGCCCCGACCACTGCCTTAACCAGACTCAGGCCTAAGCCCATACCCGGCTCACGGCGAGCCGCGTCAGCGCGGAAGAGACGCTCAAACAAGTGCGCCTGATCGGCGGCGGCAATACCGATACCGTTATCACCGACCTCAAGTACTAGCTGCTCCGCACAGTTGTCACAAGTGACCCGCACCATGCCACCTGAGGATGTGTATTTTATAGCGTTATCCAGCAGGTTGCCGATAATCTGCATCAGTCGTACCGGATCACCTTGCCAGTCAACGACGCCTCTGCACTGGTATTGCAGATGGATACCTTTTTCTTGCGCCAAAAAACCGTACAGATCGATGGCTTGTGCCAAAACGGGTGCAACGGCTACCGTTTCTCTGTGCAGACTTAAGGTACCACTTTCCGCTTCCGTGACTTCGAGCAGCATCCGCAACATGCGCTCCATGCGCTCACTCTCTTCGGCGCAATCGAGCAAGGCCTCCCGCAGTGCTGCGGGACTATCGTTGACCAGCGCAGATTCAACGCTGAGACGCATGCGCGCCATCGGCGTACGCAAGTCGTGAGCCACGCTATCCAGAGAGCACTGCATATTAACAATCAACTTTTCAATGCGAGACAGCATTGCGTTAAACAGCCGTGCCAGTTCGCCCAGCTCGCTGGCCGGGTTGCGTATCTCGACCCGGGCACTCAGATCAGTCGTCCCGATCTGTCGAACCGTTTCGATCAGATCATGGACAGGTCGCAAGGCCCGCCAATTCATATAGGCAGTCAATATCAAGCCCAATAACACCAAAGGAACCATCACTTTCAACACCAGAATGCGATACTCCGCCAGTCGGGCCTGCTGCTCTTCGGTGCTTCTGCCGATCTGAAGGTGCAACCCCTGCCCCAAAGCAATGCTACGCACCATCAGAGACAGGTGTTCCCCGTTTCCGACGTCGACCCGTTCAAAACCCCAGCCCCTGTCATCGCTATGTGAAAGAGAGGACGCGTGAGGAGGTAGCGTTTGGGGCGACACCCAACCCTCAGGTTGAATCAATAACGGCGTCGTTAGCCGGTACGCCTTTTCCGCCTGGTCTGTATTATCGGTATTGTCTGTCTCAGGTACTTCGGCGGCTATTGGTCTATCGGAATCGCGGTCTTGAGTTAGCCATAAACGCATCCGGCTACGCCGCAAAAAACTGCTGTCGCGCTCGACCACCAGCTCCAGCTTATGCAGCCCCGCCTGAGCCTCCAGGCGCTGGTAGCTCTGCAACAGTGAATTGATCAACTGCCGATCGCGATCCGCTTCGGCCTGGGTCAGCAATCGATCGGCCGTCACCATGAGAGCCGCGGCACAGAGCAGAAACAGCACCGCAAAGCGCAGTGTTAGCACCAAGGCCGTATTTTTACGCCAGGCGTTACTCTGTACGCAGAACATAACCCACCCCACGCAAAGTATGCAGCAAGCGCGTATCAAACCCCTTATCCAACTTGGCCCGCAATCGGCATACCAGCACATCGACCACGTTGGTTTGGGGGTCAAAACCGTAATCCCAAACCTGTTCCAGGATCATGGTCTTAGTGACAACGCGTCCACAGTTACGCAGCAGATATTCAAGCAGCTGAAACTCCCGGGGTTGCAGATGCAGTTTCTCACCGCTACGGGTCACTGTTTTGCGACCGCTATCCAACTGCAAGTCCGCCAGACTCAATATCGGCTCAGCCGGCTCTGCTCCATTATTTCGGCTACGCCGTACCAAAGCCTGCGCACGAGCCTGCAGCTCAGAAAACGAAAACGGTTTGGTTAGATAATCATCACTACCAGTCTCCAGTCCGCACACCCGGTCCTCCACCGAACGCTTGGCGCTCAGAATAATCACCGGCAGAGACTTGCCTTCAGCGCGCAACTGCGCAATCAGGCTCAGGCCGTCCATACCCGGTAGCATCACATCGACAATCGCCAGCTCATAATGCCTTTCCCGCGCCAGGCCAAGCCCGTCCTCGGCATTATCCACACGATCGACACTGCAGCCGGACTGCTGAAAGCCCTTCACAATAAAGCCCGCGATGGTGTCATCATCCTCAACCAGCAGTAGTTTCATGGTTTCTCCTGTTTTTGAGCGGCAGCGCGAAAAGGACCAATACCGCCAGCTACGGAATAAAAAAGCATGTAACAGCAGGTTCAAGGCTAACCGACAGGTGCGGCGCGAATCTCTGCGGGCAGGCGCTAGCTACAAACCACTTTAACACCCACTCCTCGTCCCTGCAGCCGCCCCTGATCAACATTGCCAGACTGTAATGTTTGAGTAATTTTCCGGCAAACCTGAACCCTTACATTGAAGGTATCCAACGGCTGCTGACCTTGTCGGCACACACTTAAGAGGTAAACTATGAAACTGTTAACTAACCCCATCCCGGTTCTACTCGCCGCCACACTAACTTTCGGCCTGAGCAGCACAAGCAACGCCGCTACCAACCTTCCCACCCAGAGTTACCTGCCGTTGAAGCTCGCACAACAACTGGCCGAAACCGCCCTCAACCAGTGCAGCAAAGATGGTTATGCGGTGAGCGTGGCAGTAGTAGACGCCAGTGGTGTGGTCAAGGCCCTGCTACGGGCGGACAAAGCCGGCCCGCACACTGTTGGCAGCAGCAAGGGCAAGGCCTATACATCCGCCAGCATGGGCCGCCCGACCGCGGACCTCGCTGCGCTGATCAAGAAAATGCCCGAAGTCGCAGGCTTGCGGGATATGGACCCGAATATACTGATTCTTGGCGGTGGCCTGCCGCTCTCGGTGAACGGTGAACGGGTTGGCGGAATCGGTGTCGGCGGCGCTCCCGGCGGGCATTTGGATCAGGCCTGTGCGCAAGCTGCGATCGATAAAGTGTTGTAATACCTACTAAGCGCTGACGATCAAGTTTATCCCTGATCGTCAGTTTTTTACTGAACATGACTATTTTAACCAACGTAATAAACCAACGCAGGCCAATCCTGTTTAACAGATCTAATTCTCTTCCCCGCCTCAGCATAGCGTTGGACACCTCCGCTAGCGGCGCTATGATAAAGCTCGGAGACCAAAGCGCTTTGAAGGATCAAACAGATGGCCGGAACCAGCTTGCTGTTATTACTCGACGATATCGCCACCATTCTGGATGATGTCGCCGTGATGACCAAGGTCGCCGCAAAAAAGGCGGCCGGTGTGCTGGGTGACGACCTGGCTCTGAATGCCGAGCAGGTCTCGGGGGTTAAAGCGGACCGCGAACTACCAGTGGTATGGGCCGTTGCCAAGGGCTCGTTTCGCAACAAGCTGATTCTGGTCCCCGCCGCGCTGGCGATCAGTGCCCTGATCCCCTGGCTGGTCACACCGTTATTGATACTGGGTGGGCTATATCTCTGTTTTGAAGGGGTCGAGAAGCTTCTCCACAGCCCCGCGAAAGATGAAAGCCACCGCGAAAAACTGCGTAAAGCCATCGCCGAACCGGCGGTGGACATGGTGGCGTTTGAAAAGAAAAAAATCCAAGGCGCGATCCGCACCGACTTTGTCCTGTCGGCCGAGATCATCGTCATCGCGCTGGGCATTGTCGCCAATCAACCGTTTGTGACCCAGGTCGCCGTGGTTTCGACCATTGCCATCCTGATGACCGTTGGCGTGTACGGACTGGTTGCGGGTATCGTCAAACTCGACGATGCGGGACTCTTTCTCAGCCAGCTTCCGGGCGAGGGCCTGCTGCAACGGCTGCGGCGTAAGTTTGGGAGCCTGCTCGTGACCTTTGCCCCATACCTGATGAAAGGATTGTCGATCGTGGGCACCGCCGCGATGTTCCTGGTCGGCGGCGGTATCCTGACCCATGGCATCCATAGCCTGGCGGTAATGATCGAACAGGCCGCGCTGCAGGTCGCCACCCTGCCCGGCATCGGCCCGTTGCTGGCCGTTCTTACCCCGTCGCTGCTGAATGCGCTTGCCGGCATCATTGCCGGCGCTATCGCGCTGCTGATCGTCAACAGCGCTACCGGCCTGTACCAACGCATCAAAAGCTGACGTACAAGATGTGACTATCATACCGGGCTAGCATACCGGGCTAGCGTTTATAAAACGCAATCAGGGCATAAATCGTCATGCCGATGAAGACAGCCAGAAGCGGCAACAAAACGCTATCCAGGTACACCAGTACCGAAGCAAGACCGATAGCGCCCAGCAGCACAACCAACAGCGGCGTGAAACAGCATAGCGCCGTAATGAGGCTGCCAAGAATACCGACCTTAAGTAGTGTCCGGGGCTTTTTCAGCATCGGAGCTTCCTTCTGTCATCCTAGTGAATAGCGAAATTTTTCTTGCCATGCAGAATGTTGTTTATCACGCAAATGGGTCTAATGGCCTTGGCTATTAAAAAACCTGCTTAGACACCCCACTGAGTGCGTGGCAAGTGAAATCTGGCCTTAACACCTTAATCTGAGCGTTATTATCGCTTCAGCACAACAAGCAGATTGAAACTACACTATATCCTACTGCGGAACTAGGCTTTAGGATGCGACCCGCTGCGCATGCCTCAACCCTCGCTTTATGCATCAACACTCCCCCAGCGAGGACTGGAGCCGCCCGTGCATATTCTGGCTCATTCCGATCACTGATTCTGGTTTAATCCGATCACCCATTCTGGAACTGCTCGATCATTGATTCTGGTTTTATTCGATCATTTTTTCTGGATTTCCAGAATCGATGATCGGAATCCAGAATCGATACTCATATCTTCCAAA
>JBFGYY010000044.1:0-11979 GCA_041587095.1 Motiliproteus sp.
CCTTGACCCCGCTCGGTTTGGCCAGACGCACGGGCATATGGAAGATCTCCTCCGCCAGTTCAACAGCGCCTTCCATCTTTGACGTGCCGCCGGTCAACACGATGCCGGCTGCCACCAAACTTTCAAAACCCGAACGGCGCAACTCCGCCTGCACCAGAGAAAACAGCTCGTCATAACGCGGCTCCACGACTTCCGCCAACGCCTGACAGCTCAGGTCCCGGGGAGGGCGATCACCGACACTCGGCACCTTGATAATCTCATCGGCACTGGCCAGTTGCGCCAGGGCACAGGCGTACTTGATCTTGATCTGCTCGGCATGCGGTGCCGGCGTTCGCAGCGCCATGGCAATATCATTCGTGACCTGATCGCCGGCAATCGGAATCACGGCCGTATGCCGGATAGATCCGCCGGTGAAGATGGCAATATCGGTGGTGCCGCCGCCGATATCCACCATGCACACACCCAGCTCTTTGTCATCGTCGGTCAATACCGAGTAGCTCGAAGCCAGCTGCTCCAGCACCATATCGTCGACTTCCAGATCGCAGCGCCGGATACACTTTTCAATATTCTGCGCGGCATTGACCGCGCCGGTCACCAGATGCACTTTCGCTTCCAGCCGTACACCCGACATGCCAAGCGGCTCCTTGATTCCCTCCTGGTTATCGATCACATATTCCTGGGGCAAAATATGCAAAATCTTCTGATCGGCGGGTATGGCGACCGCGCGCGCCGCATCGATAACCCGGTCCAGGTCGTATTCCATCACCTCACGGTCACGGATCGCGACAATACCGTGAGAGTTCATCGAACTGATATGGCTGCCGGCGATCCCCACCGTTACCGAGTGAATCTTGCAACCGGCCATGAGTTCGGCTTCTTCAACCGCACGCTGGATGGAGTGCACGGTGGACTCGATATTAACCACTACCCCGCGCTTCAGCCCCCGCGATGCATGGGAGCCGATACCGATAATTTCGGTCTTACCGTCGGCAGACACCTCCGCAACCAGGGCGACTACCTTGGATGTGCCGATATCCAGACCAACAATCATGTTGCTACTTTCGACCATGTTATCCCTGTTCATTTCGTCCCCCGGCCTGTGCCGCCCGATTCCCCGGGCGACTCGTTCCAGGTGACCGTCAACCCATTCGTATAGCGGACGTCGATCTGCTTGATCCGCTCGATATAGGGCGTCAATTTATTACTGTAAACGCCGGTAAAGCGCTCAACCTTTTCTACGATCCTGCCACGTCCGATCAAGACCCGGATGCCGTTATCCAATTGCAGCGTCCAGGCACCACGGGGTTCCAGTTCCAACTTACTCAACTTGAGGCCATAAGGGCGCAACAGCTGACTGATGGTCAGATACTGCGTCATCATCTCCAGCGCCCGGGTTTCGGGACCGACCAGCAGGGGCAAAGACTCGCTCCCCTCAATCTGATGCGGCCAAAACACATTACCGGCCTCGTTCAGCAACCCACCCTGCCCCCAGCGCGCAATGGGCCGTTCTTCACGAACCGTCACCTGCAACGAAACAGGCCAGATACGTTTTACCGCTACGTTGTGCACCCAGGGATGCGATTCCAATGCGGTCTTGATAACCCCCAGATCCAGATCGGCATAGTTTTCAACCGCCAACACCCGAACCTGCCGCACAACATCCGCTGCCGATGTCTGGTGTAACGCGCCGACGATTTCAACGTCCGCCAGGGGCTCATCCAGCCAATGCTGAAACCCGCTGATCAGAACAAAAACAAAGGCGATCAGCAGGGGGCCCTGCAGCCAGCACCAGATCCGAAACAGATCAAAGCGGCTGGTCAGCCCAACCTCCTCTTCTGCGTCGCTCATCGCGCCCTCAGCCATCAATACCGCCACCGTTGCCCCCGCCTGCGTCAGGCCACCGTCGCCAGAATTCTGACGACCAGTTGCTCAAACGCGATACCCGCTTCCCGCGCCGCCATCGGCACCAGACTATGATCGGTCATACCCGGGATAGTATTCACCTCCAGCAACCAGAACTGACCGTCGCTGTCCTGCATCACATCGACGCGCCCCCAACCCTTGCACCCGACCGCTTCAAAGGCCGCCAGGGCCAAGCTGCAAATCTCAGTACTTTCTTCGGCACTCAATTGGGTATCAAAATAGTAATGGGTGTCATCGGATACATATTTGGCATCGTAGTCATAAAACTGGTGCGGTGTTTCCAGGCGAATAACCGGTAAGGCCTGGCCATCTAAAATCGCGATGGTGTATTCACGTCCCTGCACCCAGCGCTCGGCAAACACACTGGAATCCAGCGCCGCTGCGGTTTTGTACGCCGCGGCTAGTTCATCCGCCGTGGCCGCTTTCACCATGCCGATGCTGGAACCTTCATGGGCCGGCTTTACCATGGCGGGTAACAGATTACGGCTGATCGCCTGCCAGTCACTCTCCGCCGTCAACTGCTGAAAATCCGGTGAGGGCAGCCCCAGACCACTCCAGATCCATTTACAGCGCATTTTGTCCATGCCCAGCGCTGACGCCATCACGCCACTACCGGTATAGGGGATGCCCAAAATTTCCAGTGCCCCCTGAATGGTTCCGTCTTCGCCGCCCCGGCCATGCAGCGCAATAAACGCCATGTCGATCGGTTGCGCCGTCAATTGCGCCAGCGGGTTTTCCTTACCCTGCGGGCCAAACAGGTCGATACCAAAGGCGTCGACCCCGGCGCGGAGCAACGCCTGCAGCACGGCAGCGCCACTTTTAAGCGACACGGCACGCTCTGCTGAATTACCGCCATAGATCACGGCAACCTTGCCGAAACGCTGAACATCGTCCTGCACCGTCTTGACGCCACTCATGCCTGTGCCTCCTGCTCCTTCAGGCCCTGCTGAGCCAGCTGCTGGGAGATCGTGCCGATATCCCCCGCGCCCTGGGTCAGCAACAGATCACCGGGCTGCAAAATATTCTGTAGCAGCGCAGCAATATTCTCTCCCCGCTCCACAAACACCGGGTCAACTTTGCCCCGTTGGCGAATACTGCGACACAGACTGCGCCCATCCGAGCCGGCAATCGGCTCTTCACCGGCAGGGTAGATATCCATCAACAGCAACACATCCGGTTCCGATAAAATCTGCACAAAATCTTCATACAGATCACGGGTGCGGCTATAGCGGTGCGGCTGGTACAGCGTCACCAGACGCCGATCCGGCCAACCCTGACGAATCGCCTGCAGTGTCGCAGCCACTTCGCGGGGGTGATGCCCGTAATCGTCCACCATCAGCACACTGCCGCCTTCAATCGGAAACTCACCCTGAACCTGAAAGCGACGACCGACGCCCTGGAACTGACACAGACCATCGATAATCGCCTGATCGTTGACCCCTTCGTCGGTCGCGACCGCGATCGTGGCCAGGGCATTGAGTACATTGTGTTCGCCCGGCATATTCAGCGAGATATCCAGCGGCGCGTAGCCTTCGGGTCTCAGTACACGAAACCGGGTCACCATACCGGTCTGGTTGAGGTCGACGGCACGGAAGTCTGCGCCTTCGTTCAAGCCATAGGTCAGCACCGGACGGCTGATCTGCGGCAGAATTTCGCTTACGATCGGATCATCGGTACAGAGCACCGCGAGGCCGTAGAACGGCAAGTTGTGCAAAAAATCCACAAAAGTCTTCTTCAGCACATTGAAATCGCCGCCGTAGGTCGACATATGGTCGGCGTCGATATTGGTCACAATCGAAACCATGGGTTGCAGGTGCAGGAAAGACGCATCGCTTTCATCGGCTTCGGCCACCAGATAGCGGCTCTCACCCAGGCGTGCATTCGTGCCGGCGCTGGTCAGTTTGCCGCCGATAACGAAGGTAGGATCCAGCCCCGCCTGAGCAAATACCGACGCCAGCAGACTGGTGGTGGTGGTCTTGCCATGGGTTCCCGCCACGGCAATACCGTGCCGGTATCGCATCAGCTCCGCCAGCATCTCCGCACGCCGTACCACAGGGATACGCTGCGCACGGGCGGCCTGCACTTCCGGGTTGTCTTCCCCCACCGCGCTGGATATTACGACGGCGTCGACATCCACAATATTGCTCTGCTGATGGCCGATATGAATCGTCATCCCAAGCTTTTCCAGCCGCTCGGTGACCGCTGAGCGGCGAATATCGGAGCCGGCGATCGCATAGCCCTGATTCAACAATACCTCGGCAATGCCGCACATACCCACACCGCCGATACCCACGAAGTGAATCCGGCCGATACGACGCATCTCCGGCATTTCATACCGGGTCTTGCTGCGCGACACACCGGACGTTGCATTATTTGTTTTCAAGGGCACACTCCTGAATCTGTTCGGCTACCCGCTGGCTCGCATCCAGTACCGCCTGTTTTCGGGCGCATTGAGCCATGGTAAGTAATGTTGATCGAGCGCCGAGTTGCTGCAGCAGTTCTACCAAGCGCTGCGGTGTCAACTCGGGTTGCGGCAGCAGTTGCGCCGCGTCATGATCAGCCAGAAAACGTGCGTTGGCCGTCTGGTGATCGTCTACTGCATGGGGATAAGGTATCAATACCGAAGCAACGCCCGCGCAGCTTAACTCGCTCACGGTTAAAGCCCCGGCCCGGCAAAGCACCAGATCCGCCCAGCCGTATGCGCTGTCCATATCGTCAATAAAAGCAACAACCCGACCCTGCACGCCCTGCTCAACATAGCAGACCTGTGTCTCTTCCAGGTTACGCACACCGGCCTGATGCCAGACTTCGGGCCGCTCGGCTTCAGGCAGCAGCGCCAGAGCCTCGGGTAGACAGCGGTTGATGGCCTGCGCTCCCAGGCTACCGCCCACGACCAGCAACCGAACAGGCCCCTGACGCGATGCGTAGCGGCTGGCCGGGTCGTCCAGGTCCAGAATAGAGGCGCGGATCGGATTCCCCGTGCAAATCGCACGGGGTAATGCACTAGGAAACGCCTGCATCACCCGCTTGGCGAAGCGCGCTAAAATACGATTGGTCATCCCCGCGATCGCATTCTGCTCATGTATCAGTAATGGTCGCCTTAACAGCCAGGCAGCCAACCCACCGGGGCCACTGGCAAAACCGCCCATCCCCAGCACAGCCACCGGTCGTACTCGCCGCAACACCGATATCGCCTGATAAACCGCCTTAATCAAACGCACCGGAGCAAGCAGCAGACTTAGCCGCCCCTTACCCCGTAAACCGGCCACATCGATACAGTGTAATAAGATACCGGCTTTAGGCACCTGCACCGCTTCAATGCCGGCTCGGGTTCCCAGCCACTCGACGTCGTAACCCAGAGCCGATAATTGTCTGGCCGTCGCCAGCGCCGGAAACACATGGCCGCCGGTGCCGCCGGCCATAATCAGGACACAACCTTTGCTTCGCGGGTTCATTTGGCGGCCTCCTTCTGGTCCGGCGCTTCGCCGGTCGTTGCTAGCCGATAACTTTCCAGATGAATCCGACACAAGATCGCCAGCATCGTCACACACACCACCAGACTACTGCCTCCATAGCTCACCAGCGGTAGCGTCAAGCCTTTAGTGGGCAGTACGCCGACATTAACACCGATATTGATCAGCGCCTGTCCGGCAAAAACCAGGGCGATGCCGTAAGCGATATAGGCATGGAAACGCAAGCCTAGCCGCTCAGCACGGCCACCGATACAGAAAGCCCGCACCACCAGTAAAGCAAATAGAAACACCACGGCAAGTGCACCCAGCAGCCCCATCTCTTCCGCCAGCACCGAATACACAAAGTCGGTGTGGGCCTCGGGCAGGAAAAACAGTTTCTGCACGCTATTACCCAGCCCGAGTCCGAACAGCTCGCCGCGACCATAGGCGATCTGCGCCTGCGCCAGTTGATAGCCACTGCCGAAAGGGTCGGCCCAGGGGTCCAGGAACGTAATCAGGCGCTGCATGCGGTAGGGTTCGAAAACAGCCATCAGGGCGATCAGTAACACGCTGCCGAGAATCACGACCAGAAACTGGCTCATGCGCATACCGCTCAGAAACAGCATCCCCAGCACGGTACACATCAGCACAACCACAGCACCGAAGTCGGGTTCCATAATCAACAGGCAGATGAAAATACCGACGACGCCCATCGGTTTAAAGAAACCACTCCACTGGGTACGTACCTCGTCCAGACGCCGCACCAGATAGCCGGCGATATAGATAATCACAAACAGTTTGGCCAATTCCGAAGCCTGAATATTGATCGGACCGATACGGATCCAGCGGATACTGCCGTTCACTTCTCGGCCGATTCCCGGGATCAACACAGCCACCAGCAACACAAAAGCCCCCAGTAACCACCAGGGACCCGATCGTTGCCAAAACGGAATTGGGGCAATAAAGGCGCAAGTGGCTACCGCCAGGGCAACCACGATAAAAATCAGGTGGCGCAGTGCAAAATAAAACAGCGACCCTTTGTCGGCCAGCGCCACCTCCATGGAGGCAGAGGTGATCATCAGAAAGCCGGTCAGCACCAGTGTCACGGCGCAAAACAGCAATATGCCATCAGCAGGCCCCTGCGCCGGTGCCATCAGCGAAGGTACACGCAACGACATATGCGGCAGGCGCCAGCGCGCGACGACACTCAGCCCGAAACCCCGCTTTGACGCCCGGGGCTCAGCTGGCGCTGCTAACGTATTTTTTGTCTCTGTCGCGGCTCTGGCCATAGTCATAGCGCCTCAACCGCGCTCATAAAATGATCACCACGCTGCTCGAAGCCGGTAAACATATCAAAACTGGCGCAGGCCGGTGACAGCAGCACAATATCGCCGGGGTGTGCCAGCTGCGCGGCGCGCGCTACCGCTAGCTCCAGAGTTAAGCACCGCTCCTGCTCCAGACCGGCGGGCAATATGGCGCCGATTCTGGCGCTATCGCGACCGATTAACAACGCCGCGCGACCCCAGCGGAACAAAGGGGCCGCCAGTTCGCTAAAATCAGCACCCTTGCCATCGCCACCGGCGATAAGAATGATCTTGCCTGTAATCGTTGGTCCTAGGCCGCCGATAGCGGCCAGGGTGGCACCAACATTGGTGCCTTTGGAGTCGTTGTAATAATCGACGCCGTTGAGGTTCCGCACCCACTGACAACGATGACGCAATCCGGTAAAACGGGTTAACACCGCAAGCATCGCGGTCATCGAAAGCCCGGCTGCATCCCCGAGCGCCAGTGCGGCCAACGCATTGGCAACATTGTGGTTGCCGCGTAACGCCATCGCGTGTGTGGACATCAACGGGGTCAGTCCCTTTGCCAACCAGATCTCGCCTTCGTGCTCGATCACCCCGAAATCGTTCAGATCGGGGCGTTGAACAGCGAAGCGCACCTGACTGATATTTTCCGGCAACAGCGGCTGGGTCAATAGATCTTCGCCG
Source organism: Motiliproteus sp. (assembly GCA_041587095.1). Lineage (GTDB taxonomy): Bacteria > Pseudomonadota > Gammaproteobacteria > Pseudomonadales > Balneatricaceae > Motiliproteus. The sequence continues at coordinate 7,367 of JBFGYY010000044.1, forward strand.
TTATAGACCGCATGCCGGCAGCCACGGTAAATACGCTGTTTGGCCTGATGGTAATCCGCCATGCTCGCATAGCGATCCATGTGATCGGCACTGACATTCAGGATAGTCGCCACTTCCGCACGCAAACGTTCGGTGGTTTCCAGCTGAAAACTGGATAACTCCAGTACATACAGCGCCTTTTCACCGTCCAGCAGAAGATCAAGAACCGGCAGCCCAAGGTTGCCGCCGACCCCGACGTCGATCCCGTCCTCGACGGCCATCTCGCCGACCAGCGTGGTAACGGTACTCTTGGCGTTAGAACCGGTAATGGCGATAACCGGTGCCTGCACCTCGACGCAAAACAGGTCGATATCACCAAGGATTTCAATACCGGCAGCCTCTGCCGCCACGATAGCCGGCTCCAGGCGGGCGACCCCCGGGCTCACAACAATCCGGCTGGCAGTGACAAGCAGACTCTCGGTCAAAGGCCCGCACTGTACGGCGATACCCGGGAACTCCTGCTGAAAACGCGCCAGCTGAGGCGGGTTGTCACGGGTATCGAGCATGGCAAAGCGTTCGCCTTTGTCGCGCAGATAGCGGGCACAGGAAAATCCGGTCTTACCAAGACCGATCACCAGTGTAAATCTGTCACTGCCGATTACCTGCATAGCCTGTCCAACTCCCTTAACGTCAAGTGACGGCCCCGCCCGATATCGGGTTCGGGCGCCGCGCCAACACCGTTTTAACGTATCTTCAGTGTCGCCAAACCAACCAGCACCAAGATGACGGTCACGATCCAGAAGCGCACGATAACACGCGGTTCCGGCCAGCCTTTGAGTTCAAAATGGTGGTGCAGCGGCGCCATACGGAAAATCCGTCGCCCCGTGAGTTTGTAAGATCCGACCTGCAGAATTACCGACACCGTCTCCATAACAAAGACACCGCCCATAATCACCAGGACCAGCTCCTGTCGTACGATAACCGCCACAACACCCAGGGCGGCGCCCAGCGCCAGCGCACCGACATCACCCATGAAAACCTGCGCAGGATAGGTATTAAACCAGAGAAACCCCAGGCCGGCGCCCACGATAGCGCCGCAGAAAACAATCAACTCACCGGAGCCGACAACGTAGGGGATCTGCAGGTAGGTGGCAAAGTTGACGTTACCGCTCAGATAGGCAAACAGTCCCAGCGCACCGGCGACCAACACCGTTGGCATAATGGCCAGCCCGTCCAGCCCGTCGGTCAGGTTGACCGCGTTACTGGTGCCAACGATAACAAAATAGGTGAAGACGATATAAAACAGCCCCATCTCAATGGCGACTTCTTTGAAAAAAGGAACGATCAATATAGTTTCGACCGGGCTGGTTGCCGTGACGTACAAGATCAGCGCAGCGCCCAGGCCGCCCACGGATTGCCAGAAGTATTTCCAGCGGGCCGGTAAACCACGGGAGTTTTTCTCCACCACCTTACGATAATCATCGACCCAGCCAACGGCACCAAAAATCAACGTGACGATCAAGGTGATCCAGACGTAGCGGTTACTTAGGTCGCCCCAGAGTAAAGTGCTGATGTCGATAGCAATCAAAATCAGTGCGCCGCCCATCGTCGGCGTACCCGCCTTGCTCAGATGGCTTTTAGGGCCGTCATCGCGCACCGACTGACCGATCTGATAATGCCGCAGCCGCCGGATCATAACCGGCCCCACCAGCACAGAGATCATCAGCGCGGTCAATACGCCGAGAATACCCCGTAGCGTCAGGTACTGAAACACCGCGAAGCCAGGCTCAAACCGGCTCAAGAATTCGGCAAGAAATATCAACATGATGATCTGTTATCCTCGTTCAGTAACATCTGTACTACGTTTTCCATCCCTGCACTGCGTGACCCTTTCACCAGCACCACCGACTGGCCCGGCTGTTCCTGTACGATTTGAGCAAATTGTTCCGATGCCAGCAGCTGTGACCGGTCGGCAAAATGCGCGCCGTTTTCACCACCTGCTGTGTTAAATCCTGTCAGGGTATGGCAACTCAAAGAGCCGCAGGCTAACAGGGTATTCACCCCCTGTTCAGCGGCATAGCGCCCCACCCCGGTGTGCAGATCAGCCCCTTGCTCACCCAGCTCGGCCATATCACCGAGCATCAGACAACGCGGCCCCGGCAATGCCGATAAAACACGAATGGCGGCGCGAATGGACTCCGGGTTGGCGTTATAGGTATCGTCGATGACGCGCAGTCCGCTGGCACAGCGGTGCGGCTGCAAACGGCCTTTAACACCGCGAAAGCCGCCCAGACCCGCCTGAATATCCGCCAACGAGACACCGAGGACCCGCGCCGCCGAGGCCGCAGCCAGGGCATTAGCGATCGAATGCCGGCCCATGACCTGCAGATCGATAGCAATCTGATCATCGTGGCTGTTGAGCACAAAGGAGCAGCAGCCATCCGAGCCGGTTTCGATATGACTGGCGAAGATATCGGCATGGGCAGAAACCAGACTAAAGGTTCGCGCCCGCCTGGGGCCGAGGCGATCGAGCCAGTAGCGGGCATTGGCATCGTCCAGATTGACCACTCCGATGCCGCTATCGGCCAGGCCGTCAAAAATCTCACCTTTGGCGCGTACCACGCCCATCAGATCGCCAAATCCCTCCAGATGTGCACCGCCGGCATTGGTCAGGATGGCAACGGATGCGTACGCCAGACCGGCCGAATAGGCGATTTCGTTAGGTCCGCTTGCGCCCATTTCGATCACAGCAAATTTATCTGCCGGCCCGATATCCAGCAGAGTCAGCGGCACGCCAATCGCATTATTCAAGTTACCCTTGGTCGCCAGCACCGCACCCTGCCGGGACAGAATCGCCGCCAACATCTCTTTCACGCTGGTTTTGCCGCTGCTGCCGGTAATGGCCACCAGCGGTCCCTGAAAGCGCTGACGGTTCATCTGCGCGATTCGGCCTAATGCCAATAGCACGTCATCCACCACCAGTTGTGGCAGTGAACCCGGCTGCAGACTGCTGACCACCGCGCCGCAAGCGCCTTTTTCTGCAGCCTGAGCAACAAAACGATTTCCATCAAAGTTAGGGCCGCTCAGCGCGACAAACAGATCACCCGGCTGCAACGAACGTGTGTCGGTACTGATCCGAGAAAACAGGGCATCGCCCTGGCAATGACTTCCGGGGATAGCTTTGTGTACCGATTCAAGCGTCAAACGGTCAATCATGGCTCACTCCTCCCACATCAGGCACGCCCGCGGCCCCGGTGGAACAACCCGCTCCACCCGCCAAAACCGCCTCGACCACCGCCGCATCGGAAAAGGGGTAGCGAACCCCTCGGATCTCCTGATAATGCTCGTGCCCTTTACCTGCCAGCAGGATCACGTCATCCGGACCCGCTTGCGCCAAAACCCGGGCGATGGCAGCTTCGCGACTGACCACGCGCTCAACCCGTTCCTGTGCTGCGTGCACATCGCGCAGACCCGCGACAATTTCGTCAATAATCAGCTCGGGATCTTCGCTGCGCGGGTTATCACTGGTCACGACGACCCTGTCCGCACACTGCTCCGCCACGGCAGCCATCATCGGCCGCTTACCGCGATCCCGATCTCCCCCGCAACCAAATACGCACCACAAAACGCCTTCACAGTGAGACCGCAGCGCCTGCAATGCTTTTTCCAGCGCGTCGGGTGTATGGGCGTAATCAACCACCACCAAGGCAGCCCCTGCCGAGCGGACCGGCTGCATGCGTCCTTCAACCTTGGGCAATCGGGCCAGCTGATCGAGCACCAAATCCAGAGGAAAGCCCCGGCCGCACAAGACCGCCAATGTAGCCAACAGGTTGCTCAGATTAAAATCACCCAGCAGTGAACTTCGCAGCACACCTGCCCCCCAGGGCGTCTCGATCTCGGCCGTGATGCCCTGCGTGCTGAACTCGGCACGTATAACCCGGCACAGGCGGCTATCAGCGCCTGCTTTCGAAGCCGGCTCGCTAAGGACACCTCCCAGGCTATAGCCCAGCACTTCGATCTGCGGCGGAAGGTTCTCGGCGAGCTGGCGCCCGAAGGCATCATCAACGTTGATAATCGCCTGCTCCACGCCGTATTCGGCGAACAAGCGCGCTTTGGCAGCACCGTAGTTTTCAAGCGTTCCGTGATAGTCCAGGTGGTCGCGCGTCAGATTGGTAAACACCGCCTGACGAAAACAGATACCGGCGATGCGCTGCTGGTCGAGGGCATGGGATGACACCTCCATAACGATCGATTCTGCGCCCTGCAGCGCCAGATCTGCCAGCAGGCGCTGCAGCTGTAACGGGTCGGGCGTGGTATGGGAAGCGGGCTGCAGATCATCAGGAAAGCCGTTGCCGTTGGTGCCGATAAGACCCGCAGGGCAGCCCAACTGCTGTAACGCGCGGGCGATAAAGTGTGTCGTTGAGGTTTTTCCGTTCGTTCCGGTCACGCCGATACAATGCAATGCCTGAGAGGGGTTGGCATAAAACCGTACGGCCAGCTCAGCTACCCGCTGGCTTAACGCCCGCACAGGGATCACCGGCACAGCAGCCTCGGGGAGGGCGCGATCAGCGTCCACCAGCACGGCTATCGCACCGGCCTGAGCGACCGCGTCGATAAAGTTTGCACCATCGAAG
>JBFGYY010000045.1:0-11935 GCA_041587095.1 Motiliproteus sp.
GTTTTTGAGCAGCTGGATCAGCGTGGTTCCATCGGGAAATTGGAGCGTGGGTGTCAGCTCCGCGAGCGGGTAGAGGACGAAGCTACGGCTATACATCCAGGGGTGCGGGACCTGCAGGCGAGGTGTGTCGATCACCTGATCTGCGTAGAGCAGCAGGTCGAGATCCAGCGTGCGCGGTCCCCAGTGCTCCAATCGGACACGGCGCTGATCCTGTTCGATCTGCTGCAGGCGGTCCAGCAGCGCTTCGGGGGCCAGTGTCGTGCGGAGCATGGCGACCGCATTGATGTAGTCCGGCTGATCTGGCGGGCCAACCGGGTCGCTGCGATAGAGGCTGGAGTGGTGCAGCAGGTGGCTATCAGGCAGTGACCGAAGCGCCCGTAATGCACGTTCCACCTGTTTGCGGGGTTCGTCCAGGTTGCTTCCCAGGCCGATGTAGCAGACCTGCTCGAGACCGTCTGATTCCCCCGTCCGGCTTGCCGGGGCTGTCGGGTTAGTCATTTTGGCCTGCTGCCGGCTTGCTGCGGCGGCGTCGACGGCGACGCTTGGGAGGTCTGTTTGAGTCGCTGGCGTCAGATTGCTCGTGGCCGGCGTTTTTAGCGTAGTTAACGCTTGGGGGGGCGTTGTCCACTTGATATTGCGTCCACCACTCGCCGAGCCCGTCCAGATCTTCCCCTGCGATCTCACGCATCAGCAAGAAATCATAGGCTGCCCGGAAGCGAGGGTGTTCAAAGGTCTGTTCAGGGCGGCGGCCGGTGCGACGCGGCAGGCGTAGTTGCAGTTCCCAGATTTCGCGCATGGGCTGGGAAAAGCGGCGCGGAATCGTTGTCGACTGAATTTGCTCCAGAATGATCTCTTGTGAAGCCTGGTGCAGGGCAGGCACGGCTGGCAGGCCGTTAGCCTGCAGTGCGCCCATACGGCGCTGCATCGGATGCCAGAGCAATGCCGCGTAAATAAAGGCCGGTGTCACACTCTTGCCCTGGCGCACACGGCTGTCGGTGCTGCGGAAGGCTGCGCGCAGCAGGGCCTCACAGTCCGGCTGTTGTTTGGGGTTCAGCTCGTAAAGTTGCAGTGCATGTTCGGTGGCGGGGAACAAGATGCCGAACAGATCGAATTCGCGTAACAGTTCGAAGGTTGTTTCCGCGTCGCCGGACAGAAACAGCTTCAGCACTTCCTCGAACAGGCGTGCAGCCGGGATATCTGCCAGCAGATCGGCCAGTCGCTTAATCGGTTCTTCTGTGGCCGGCTCAATGCTGAACTGCAGTTTTGCGGCAAAGCGCACGGCACGCAGCATCCGTACCGGGTCCTCACGGTAACGCGCTTCCGGGTCGCCGATCATGCGCAGTGTGCGGTTGTTGAGGTCTTCCAGACCGTTGGCATAGTCGTGGATGGCGAAGTCCCTGACCGAATAATAAAGCGCGTTCACGGTAAAATCGCGCCGCAGTGCGTCATCGATAACCGTGCCGTAAACATTATCGCGTAGCAGCATGCCGCCTTCGGATTGTTGGCCGCTTTTGTCGTTGCTGTCATGGCTGGCACGGAAGGTGGCGACTTCGATGATCTCTCTGCCAAAGCGAACGTGCACCAGCTTGAAGCGTCGGCCGATCAGGCGCGAATTGCGAAACAGTTCATGAACCTGCTCTGGATGCGCCTCGGTGGCGACATCAAAGTCTTTCGGGTGTTTGTCGAGAAGAATGTCGCGCACGCAACCGCCAACCAGGTAGGAGTCGTAGCCGGCGTCTTTGAGGCGGTAGAGTACCTTGAGGGCGTTGTCGCTCAATTCCCGTCGTGAAACCGGATGCTGATCCCTGGGGATGACACGCGGCAGGTCGTTTTGCGGGACGTCAATGGTCTTAACGTCTTTTGGCCGGCGGCTGTTCAGCATAAGGATGACCAAAATAACGGCAAAAGGCAGTAAGGCAATGATAATGCCAGTAAGGTTTGAATACATAGCTTGGGGTCTGGTTTGTTTCGGCGAGGGCGGATCATACCACCGTAGCGATGGTTAGCAAATGCGGGTTGGATAACCAGAGGGCGTAAAAGAAGGATGGCTGGTTGCCCGTGCTCAGTGTGCCTGCGTATCGTCGTGTCAGCGATTTGTTGTTTTTATTCCCGCTGACACACGTGTCGTGGCCTGTCACTAAGTTCGAACAACCAGCGTGCCTCTGTTATTTTCATTTTTGTGAGGCGTGAGCGACTGACCTTTGGGTTGTTATTGTTATTACCGCTAGCCCGTCGAGTGTTTTCTTATTATTTGTCTTAATACATTGCACTACCTGTGCCACTTTTGTTTAACCCTTTAAAAACATGAGGTTGTTGATTTGCTGAGGCGAGGCCTTGCTTGGTGTGTTACCTATATACCCAGTTGACCGTAACGCAATTGTGTAAATACGTAACACTTGCGTAACATCTGCGTAACGCTGGCGTTAAGGGTAACACTCAGGGGCAGAAGAGCGTCCGGATTGGCTTGATTGCCGGGCTGGAAAAAGGCGTTGTTTCAGCGGTTGCTGCGGGGGATTCCCAGGCGTTGACGGCGTTCCCAAAGCGTCTTACGGCTGATGCCGAGCTGTTTGGCGAGCTCGGTCTCGGTCATCTGATCCTGATGCTCCTCAACAAATTGCTGAAAATAGGCTTCAAGGGACTGGCGGGGTGTCGTTTTGGGCGCGGGGGCTCTGGTGGCGGTATTCGCGTTGCTGTGGGCATCGCTGTGCGGCATATCCAGGCTCAGCAGCTCCGGTGTAATCAGGTCGCCTTCGCTCATGATCACGGCTCTTTCGATGGCGTTTTCCAGTTCACGGACATTCCCCGGCCAGGGGTATAGGCGCATCGCCTGCAGGGACGCCTGGCTGAACGTTGGGGTTTGGCAGCCCATGCGGTCACAGGTGCGTAGCAGGAATTTATGCGCCAGATCCAGAATGTCATCCTCGCGTTCCCGCAGCGGTGGCATGCGGATCTCCATGATGTACAGGCGGTAGAATAGATCCTCGCGAAATTTGCCGTTGCGAGTGAGCAGCTTCAGCTCGCGATGGGTGGCGGCGATCAATCGGATATCGACCTGGCGCGGGGTTACCGACCCGACACGGCGAATCTCCCCTTCCTGAAGTACACGCAGCAGGCGTGCCTGGGCATCCAGCGGCAGCTCGCCGATTTCGTCGAGGAACAGGGTGCCGCCATCGGCGGCTTCGATCAGGCCGTTGTGGCTGTTGACGGCACCGGTAAAGGCGCCTTTTTCATGCCCGAACAGTTCCGATTCGATCAGGGTGTCCGGGATCGCGGCGCAGTTGACCGAAATCATGGGGGCGTGGGCGCGCGGACTCAGCTGGTGAATGGCTCTGGCGGCCAGCTCTTTGCCGGTGCCCGATTCGCCCTGAATCAGCACCGTTGCATGGGTGCGGGCGACTTTGCCGATGCGGCGCAGCAGTTCGCGCATAGGCGGGCTTTTGCCGATGATATAGGTTACGCCGGGAGCATCATCCGCTTCCTGACCGGCAGGGGGCTCCACCGACGCAGGCGTCTGCAAGTGAGTGTCCTGTGCGGACTTGGGTGGTTCAGGCTGCAAGCTGTGTTTGTCGATGAATTCGCGCACGGATGCCAGCAGTTCATCGTGGTCAAAAGGCTTGGCGATGTAGTCGACGGCCCCCTGTTTCATGGCGTCGACCGCTGAGCGCATGCTGGCGTAGCTGGTCATGATCAGGACCGGCGTACCCTGTGCCAGTTCGATCAGATCGGTGCCGGGGCGGCCGGGCAGTCGCAGGTCGCTGATGATCAGATCATATTGATTCAGATCGCCCTGCTGCAGAGCCAGATCCACGGATTCGGCATCGCTGACTTGATAGTCGTTTCGTTCGAGCAGGCGACGCAGCGCACTGCGGATGATCGCTTCATCTTCGACTATCAGGATTGAATGCATGTTTGTCTCAAAGTATTAATTAGTTATCACCGGGCTCAGGGAACAGCAGGCGCACGCGTGTGCCCCTATTGTGAGAGGGATCGATCGGGCTTTCAATCTGCAAGCTGCCGAAGTGCTGTTCGACAATGGTGTATACCAGCGCCAGTCCGAGCCCTGTGCCTTGTCCGGGTTCCTTGGTGGTAAAGAACGGCTCGAACAGCTTGTCACGAATAGCCTGGGGCACGCCGTGGCCGTGATCTTCGATGCTCAGCTCTACCTGATTATCCTTTCTTCTGCTGAGTATTTCGATGGGTTCGCTTTCAGGGGAAGCGTCGGCGGCATTGCTTAGCAGGTTGATGAACAGCTGAAGTATCTGCTGGCTGTCGCCCTGAATGCGGTGGTCAGGGTCGATGTGATTGTGGAAACTGTAGTGTTTATGGCGTTCATCCAGTTGCAGGAGGTCAATCGCTTCGCCCGCGCAGACCGACAGGTTAATGCTGTGATGTGGCTGCGGCTGGCTGGACCCGCCATGGGAAAAGCGCATCATTGATTTGAGTATGCGGTCGATACGCTGTGTCTGCTGGAGAATTTGTGCAGCGTATTCGCTGACAGTCTGCTGTTCGGTTTCGTATTTGAGGTTTTGCGCCAGACAGGCGATGCCGGTGACCGGATTGCCGATTTCATGGGCAACGCCGGCCGCCAGCCGCCCGATGGATGCGAGGCGCTCGCTGTGTTCGAGCTCCTGGCGCAGCAGGTGGATCTCGGTCTGATCTTCGACAAGGATCACCTGGTTGCCTTCGGTGCTGCTGCGCGCCGCAGCGGTGTCATCTGAAGCCGTTGACAGGCCCGTGGACTCGTCCAGTGCGGCTTTGTGCAGGTTGAGCCACAGGGGCTGGTTGTCGATTTCGTAGCACTGGTCGTGATGGCGGGCATGGCGGCTGTCTGCGAAAGATTCCAGCAGGGTTTGCCACGGGCGGGGCAGTTGACTGAAGTCCTGGCCCAGGATCGATTTCTGGGTAATGCCGGTCAGACGCTCCATTTCGGTGTTCCAGAGCTGAATGTCGCGCTGCGGGCCGAGTGAGCAGACGCCGATGGGCAGGCGTTGCAAGGTGTTGCGGTGTTGGCGGCGCAGGGTGTCGAGTTCGGCGGCAAGGCCGGTGAGTCGGCTGCGGAAACTCTCCAGGTGCTGTTCAAGCAGATGTACATCCTGGCGTAGATAGCCAGACCCGAGTGTAGGCGTGTTTTCCTGCAGCAGGGTAACCGCCTCCATCGGCCCGAGCAATGCGCTCAGGTTGATCTCCAGCTGATCGCGCAAGCGGTTTAACGGCTGGCTGCGCTTTTCTTCATTGGAGATGCCGAGTTCCGTGCAGGCCTGCTCGACCTCTCTGTCGGCAATGGTTTGGCCCAGGCGGGCGGCGAGCAGCGTTTTCAAGGCGGCGACGCTGTCAATCGCAACCTGTTTGCCCTGGGGGCGATGAATTGCGTTCAAGGCGCAGGAGTTTGCGGCGTGCTGTTCCTCCGGGTCCGGTGGCCAGAGCAGGGAGCCGACAATAAATGCACCGATATTGGCCGCCAGCGAATAGATGGCCGACAGGTGCCAGCCCTGTTCGCCCAGGCTGAATTCGAAGGGCCCGCTGGTGGTTATAATCGGCAGGAGGCTGGTAATCAGCCAGATACCCGTACCGGCGACCAGTCCCGCCACCACCCCGTAGCGACTGCCGCCGGGCCAGAACAGGGTGGCCAGCACGCCGGGCAGAAACTGCATAAAGGCGATAAAAGCGATCAGGCCGATATAGTGCAGGTCGTGATCGCGGCCGAGTGCCAGATAGAATAAATAGCTGAAGACAACCAGGGCGATAATGGCGAACCGTTTTACCCAGATGAGGCGCTGGTAAAGTTGGTCTCTGCCATGGGTGGGGGCGGCCGGCAGCACAACATGGTTGATTAACATGCCTGAGAGCGCGATGGCTGTCACGATGACCACGCCACTGGCTGCTGACAGCCCGCCGACAAAGGCCAGCAGTGTGAGCCAGGGCGCGTCGATCCGGGTGCCCATGGTCAGCAGGTAATACTCCGGGCTACCCGGCAGGCCCAGTTTTATGCCAGCCCAGAGCAGAACGGGGATGGTCAGTGCGATTAAGGCGAGATAGAGCGGAAATCCCCAGATCGCTCGTGACAGGGCGCGCGGATTGAGGTTTTCCGTGAACAGCATGTGAAACATATGCGGCATGACCAGGGCCGAGGTGAAAAAGGCCAGTAGCATGGTGCGCCAGGCGTCGGACTCCATGGGGGTTCTGAGAGCCGCCAGCGGCGTTTTATTTTCCGTCAGCCACCGTTCCAGGCCGCTGTTGCCGTCAAAGATGACAAACAGCGCATACAGCGCCAGTACGATCAGTGCCACAAGCTTAATCAGCGACTCCAGTGCCATGGCGACCACCAGGCCCTGGTGCTTGGTTCGGATAGATGGATGGCGGGCGCCGAACAGAATGGCGAAAATTGCCATAATCAAACAGAACAGCAGGGCGACGCGGTCTGCTGAGATTTGTGAATTCAGCAGGTGAATGCTGTTGGATACCGCTTGAATCTGGATGCTGATCAGGGGCAGGGTTGCCAGAAGCATCAGTAATGTGACCAGCGTGCCGACCGCCTGGCTGCGGTAGCGAAAGGCGAACAGATCCGCGATGCTGCTCAGCTGATAGGTGCGGGCGATGCGGGCCAGCGGCAACAGAAGCATCGGCGCGAGCATAAACAGCGCGGATGCGCCGAAATAGGAGGTGAGAAAGCTGTAACCGTACTTGTATGCCATGCCGATAGCGCCATAGAAGGTCCAGACGCTGGCGTAAACCCCCAGTGACAGCACGAAGATGACGGGGTGGCGCACGAGGCGTTCGGGTAACCAGCCGCGGTCGGTAATATAGGCGGCGCCGAACAGTAGCAGCAGGTAGGTGACGCCAAGAAAAAACAGCGTCGACAGATCAATGCTCATTGCGCGGGCCTCGCTGCTCCAGCAGTGCAGACAGGGCGATCAGAGAGAACCAGATCAGGTAGGGGCTGTACCAGGCATCCTCGCCCGCATGCCAGTTGAATACCAGGGCGGGGGACACAAGGTAGATACCGATAAGGATGACGGTGACCAGGCGATAGATAGGCATGGTGCTAATTGTGCAGGCTGGTTTGGGGCACGGCAAGCGCCCTGGGAATTGCCCCCGGATTCCAGTGCCGGATGGCCCAATCCAACAGGGCCTGCCGGTCTGAGCGTAACGCCGGCGGCACGCTGCCCTGCCCGAGAACCTGCAAGGCTAGTTGTAGCGCCGGAAGCGGGTTCTGGTCATCCAGTGCGGTGGCGTAAGTTTGCTTGCTGAGCTTTTGTCCGTCGGCGTTCACCATTACGGGGATATGGCTGTAATGGGGCGTTGGGTAGCCTAAGCGCTGCTGCAGGTGGATCTGGCGCGGAGTGGAATCCAGCAGATCGCTGCCTCTGACAATATGACTGACCCCCTGTGCCTGATCGTCCAGTACCACGGCCAGTTGGTAGGCAAAGAGTCCATCCTTGCGTTGAATGACAAAGTCGCCGCCTGTCGTGCTCAGATCCTGCTCGACGGGGCCCTGGATGTTGTCGGTGAAGGATATGGGATTATCATGCACGTTGAGTCGAATCGCGGCGGCCCCCTGGATTAGCGACTGACGCTGGCGGCAGTAACCGTCGTAGGCGCCCCCGGCGCGTTGTGCGATCTGCTGTCTGGAGCAGGTGCATCGATAAGCCTGCTGATCGGCTAATAATCGTTGAATGACCGTCTGGTATTCGTCATGACGCTGGCTTTGGTAAACCACAGGGCCATCCCATTGCAGGCCGTAACAGCACAGGGTATGCAGGATAGCGCTGGCGGCGCCGGCTATTTCACGGGGAGGATCGAGGTCTTCGATGCGCAGCAGCCAGGTCCCGTTGTTGGCCCGGGCATCGAGAAAGCTGGCTAAGGCAGCCAGCAGCGAGCCGAAATGAAGCGGGCCCGTAGGGGATGGGGCAAAGCGGCCGACATAGGTTGCTGGCATGGGGGGTGACCCGAGCGAAGCCCGGGTCATGGCCGGTTAGCCGCCGATCTGCTTCTCTTTGATCTCTGCAAGTGTTTTGCAGTCGATGCAGAGTGTTGCTGTCGGGCGCGCTTCCAGGCGTCGGATACCGATATCCACACCGCACGAATCGCAGAATCCGTAGTCGTCGTGGTCAAGACGCTCCAGGGCTTCGTTGATCTTTTTCGTCAGTTTGCGCTCGCGGTCGCGGGTGCGCAGTTCCAGGCTGAACTCTTCTTCCTGGCTGGCACGGTCGCTGGGATCGGCAAAGTTGGCTGCTTCTTCCTGCATATGGTTGATGGTCATATCGACCTCTTCCATGAGCTCCCGTTTCCACGCGTTCAGGATGCTCCGAAAGTGATCTTTCTGAGCATCGTTCATGTACTCTTCGTCCTGAGCCGCCTGGTACGGCGTGTAGTGTTTCAGGAGAGATTCTTTTGTATTTGGCATAATGCTGCCCCAGTTCTGTCAAGAGCCCACACGGCGGATACCGTATCTAATCCATCATTTGTTACTGCTTCAGGGCACACTGCGAGCAGAAAAATCCCCAAAGAAAACAGGCGCAAGAAACTACCAGATAAGGACGCCCTGCGCCAGCCTCTAGTGTAATAAACTTGTGACCTTTTTGCCTTGTTTGCGTTATGGGCAACTATGGGGGGCGGTGGCGGGTATGTTTTTGACGGGTGAAAAGCGGCACAATGGCCAGTCTGGTGATCAGAATGTCTGGACTAATTGGTTGTTTTTATGAACTTTGATAAGCCGTTGCTGCCCGCCACACTGGTGAGGCGTTATAAGCGTTTTTTGGCGGATGTGGAACTGGCGGATGGCCGGGAAATGACCCTGCATTGCCCGAATACCGGCTCCATGCGTAATTGCAGCGAGCCGGGCTGGCGAATCTGGTATTCGGAGTCGGATAACCCCAAGCGCAAGTACCCCTGTACCTGGGAACTGGTGCAGGTTGACGGTTCTTACCTGGCCTGTGTGAATACCGGGCGGGCTAACGCCTTGGTCGAGGAAGCCGTTCGCGACCGGGTCATACCCGCACTACAGGGCTATTCCACTATTCGCCGTGAAGTGCCTTACGGCGCGGAGCGGAGTCGGATCGACCTGTTGCTGGAGGGTGATCAGGGGCGCTGTTATATCGAAGTCAAAAACGTGACCCTGCAGCGCGAAGGCCATGCGGGCGCGTTTCCGGACGCGGTCAGTGCGCGAGGCACCAAGCATCTGCGTGAGCTGATGGCGGTGGTTGCCGCAGGGGATCGGGCTGTTCTGTTATTTTGTGTCGCGCACACGGGGATCGAGACGGTGCAAGCTGCCGAAGATATCGATCCGCTCTATGCGCAAACCCTGCGCGAGGCGATGGCCGCAGGCGTTGAGGTTTATGCCTGGCAGGTGGCGATCGATACCCGGGGGATGCGAATTGATCGGCAAGTCCCTGTGCTGGTTGATTGAGCTGCTAGCAGGTTATCCGTGCTGGTCCAGCGCCGGTGACATCTCCGTTGGCGTGGCGATCCAGATCTCATCGCCGTCTAAGCGATAATCGACAACTGTCAACGACTGGCCGTTACAGGGGCCTGCCACACACAGCCCGCTCTCAATGCGAAACAGGGCGCCGTGACTTGCACACTGGATGAAGTTTTTGTCGGGATCCAGAAACCGGTCCGGGGTCCATTCCAGGCCGATACCGCGGTGCGGGCAGCGGTTTTGATAAAGATAGAGTTCGCCCTGGTGCCGGATGGCGATGAGGTTCAGCCCGTTGGCATTGAGGCCGCGGCAGTCGTTATCAGGAATATCATCCAGGTGGCAGAGGAAGTACATAGTGCGCTCCGCTATGAGGGTAAGCGCTATTGTCAGCGATTCGATGGGCTGAGACAATCGCCTCAGAAAATAACAAGAGCCGTAGCATGAGCCAGCTGGCAAGGTTGCCTGTTGTGCCCCCGCGGCGTTGCTCGTTCTGTCAGACAGGCTATTTCAGAGGATTCCTAAATGGCGCACCATGCTAATCGAGAATTTAAACCACTTTCTATTGCCGTTCTTACCGTTTCCGATACCCGCACCCTCGAAAATGACACGTCAGGGCAGACGCTCGTCGATCGCTTGCAGTCTGAAGGGCACCGTTTAGGTGACCGTGCGATTGTGATTGATGATATCTATCAGCTGCGTGCCCAGCTTTCGGCCTGGATCGCCAACCCGGCCATTCATGCCGTGCTTGTGACCGGTGGCACCGGTTTTACCGCCAGAGACAGTACCCCCGAGGCCGTGACTCCGCTGCTGGATAAACAGATTCTGGGCTTCGGTGAGCTGTTTCGGCAGATCTCCCATGATCAGATCGGTTCCTCGACGGTGCAGTCCAGGGCGCTGGCCGGGGTGGCAAACCGGACCGTGATCTTCTGTATGCCCGGCTCCACGGGTGCTTGCCGCACGGCGTGGGACGGCATCATTAAAGAGCAGCTGGATGCGCGGCACAAACCCTGTAATTTCGTTGAAATGGTTTCTTTGAAGAGCGACGCCGACCAGGAGCCCAGCGCATGAGTGACTGTTGCGGTCAGCCCGGCCTGATACCTTTTGAGCAGGCGTTGCAGCGGATGCTGGATGCGGCGCTT
The DNA here is from genome assembly GCA_041587095.1 of Motiliproteus sp. GTDB lineage: Bacteria > Pseudomonadota > Gammaproteobacteria > Pseudomonadales > Balneatricaceae > Motiliproteus. The sequence continues at coordinate 10,558 of JBFGYY010000045.1, forward strand.
GTGTCTGCGCCTGTTGAGCCTGTTCCTGTCGCCGAAACATTTAACCGGGTATTGGCGCAAGATCAGTGCTCGGGGCTCGATGTGCCGCCGTCGGATAACAGCGCGATGGACGGCTACGCTCTGAGCTGGGCGGACTGGCAAAAAAATCCGCACCAGCATTTTGCCGTGAGCCAGCGGATACCGGCAGGCAGCGTTGCTCAGCCTTTGCTGCCAGGAACGCTGGCACGCATTTTTACCGGCGCCCCGATCCCTTCTGGCGCAGACACGGTGATCATGCAGGAGAACTGTGTTGCCGAAGGTGATCTCGTCGCGATCTCCGGGCCGGTAACTCAGGGGCAGCACCTGCGCAAGCGCGGCCAGGATATCCGGCAGGGGGCTGTGGTCTTGGCGGCCGGAACACGCTTGCAGCCTCAGCATATGGGGGTGCTGGCCAGCATCGGTGTCGCGCAAGTGCCTTGTTACCGGCGCTTGAAGGTGGCTGTTTTGTCGACGGGAGATGAGTTGGCCGATCCCGGAACGGCAATTAAAGATGGGCAGATCTATAACTCGAATCGCTATACCCTTGCGGGTCTGGTGGCCCGGCTGGGGTTTGAGCTGGTGGATCTGGGGATTGTCGCCGATACCCGTCAGGCTACGGAGGCCGCATTGCTTCAGGCTGCCGAGGAAGCCGATTGCATCATTTCCAGCGGTGGAGTTTCGGTGGGAGAAGAAGACCACGTCAAGCATGCGGTCGAGGCCCTCGGCACGCTGTCGATGTGGAAACTGGCACTCAAGCCGGGCAAACCCGTGGCTTTTGGCCGCATCGGAACGACCCCGTTTATCGGCTTGCCGGGTAACCCTGTCTCTACGCTGATGGGCTTTCAGGTGCTGGCGCGTCCCTTCTTGCTCCGCCTGCAAGGCATGAGCGATGTGCTGCCTCGTAGTGTGATGCTGCCGATCGATTTTTCGTTAACGAAACCGCAGCAGCGTCAGGAGTTTATGCGCGCCAGATTGGTCGAGCGTGAAGGCAATACCTGGGTGGAGACATTTGGCAATCAAAGCTCCGGCGTACTCACCTCCGCATGCTGGGCCGAGGGTTATGCCGTCATTCCTGCAGGTAGCACGGTGGCGCCCGGGGATCTGGTCAGTTTTATTGCATTTAGCGCATTAAGCTGATTATGCGCAGGGCCTCGGCTAGGCTATAAGGGGTTACGTCGTAAAAGGGTGTCAGAATCAAGCAAATGTTGCTCTAGCGCTTGAACGCTGACAATCTGGCTTTACACTGTGCAGCTGCAACAATGAGAAGACGTGGGTTTGACTGGAAAGGGATTATGGTATTGAAACAACTGATTGGTCTGTTTGCCTTGATATGCGCGCTTTCGGGTGCTGTGCAGGCACA
>JBFGYY010000046.1:0-11821 GCA_041587095.1 Motiliproteus sp.
AGCGTTTTGGTGAACGAATCTACACCGATGGTTTTACCGCGACCGTCACCATTAATAGCGCAGCCCAGGAGGCGGCTAATCTTGCCGTTACCGAAGGACTGCTCGCTTACGACCGTCGCCACGGTTATCGCGGCCCCTACGGCACCCTGCCCCTGGAGTCCGATCTCGAACTGCTGCGCGCTAAAATCGCGGACCAGCCCGCCGTCGGTGTTCTGCAGCCCGCACTGGTTCTGTCCCTTGAGGAACAAAGCGCAATGCTGCTCACGCGCGAAGGCGAGGAGCTGACGCTCCCCTGGACCGGGTTGTCATGGGCCAGCACCTACATTGATGAAAATACCAAAGGACCAAAACCCGAACGAGCCGATCAAATTCTGAAACCCGGTGATCTCATCTACCTGTACACCGCCACAGAGGGCCCTTTACTGGCGCAGATTCCCGACGCCCAGGCCGCTCTAACCGCGCTATCGCCTCGCGATGGTGCCATCAAGGCGATGGTAGGCGGGTTTAATTTTAACCAAAGCAAATATAACCGAGCCACTCAGGCCACGCGCCAGCCCGGTTCAAATTTCAAACCCTTCATTTACTCTGCCGCCCTCGCCAATGGTTTTACCACGGCGACATTGATCAACGATGCGCCGGTTGTCTTTGAAGACAGCAACTTAGAAAGCAGCTGGCGCCCGGAAAACTACAGTCGCAAATTTTACGGCCCAACCCGTTTCCGCGAAGCACTTTACAAGTCGCGCAACCTGGTTTCGATACGCATTTTGCGCAGTATCGGCATCAAGACAGGCCGCGAGTATGCTCACCAGTTCGGTTTCCCTCTGGAACGGCTGCCGGACAACCTGTCGCTCTCATTGGGCACGGCCGCCGTCACGCCTTTAGAACTCGTCACCGGATACGCGACGTTCGCCAATGAGGGGTATAAAATCACCCCCTATCTGCTGCGTCAGGTTGAAAGCATCGAAGAGGGAGTGCTATTCGAGGCCACACCGCACACCATCTGCGAAGACTGCCTGTATGTCGCGGCCCCGGCTGAGGTACCCGCCGATAATACGCTGACGGTAACCCGCAACCCCATCGCGCCCCGCATCATGGATTCACAAACCGCCTACCTGATCCACAATGTCATGCAGGACGTCATACAGCGCGGCACCGGCCGCAAGGCCAAAGCGCTGGGACGCAATGATCTCGCGGGCAAAACAGGAACAACCAACGAACAGAAAGACGCCTGGTTCTCCGGGTACAACGCCGATGTGGTCGCGTCGGTCTGGGTAGGCTTTGACCAACCTAAATCGCTGGGTCGCAGAGAATTCGGCAGCACTGCCGCGCTGCCGATCTGGATCGATTTTATGCGCACAGCACTCGCGGATCTGCCCGAGCGCCCGCGCATCCCTCCGCAAGGTATCGTCAGTGTCAAGATCGATCCCGAGTCGGGGCGCCTTGCCTATCCGGGACAGAAAGAAGCCATCTTCGAGCTTTTCCGGCGCAGCGATGTCCCCAAAGAGCAGGCCGAATCGCCCCTGAGAACGACGACAACCAAGGCTAGCACCGAAGACCTGTTCTAAGTAACCGAGCAGAACCGCTCTGCCGGCGGACGGCGGGCGACCCGCTTAGCGGATCTCGATCCTGCCGGTCATACCCAACTGCCGGTGCACCGGAACAAAGCAGTCCAGAACGTAATCCCCGGGGTCTTTCACGTAGAGGTAAAGATCTCGTGATTGCTCCGGCGGAACGGGTATATGGTGTTGCCCTGGCGGTACTTTGCTGTCAAACACGGAAAGCAGTTCGCCCCCCAGGGTAAACAGATCATCGCCACCAAAGTAATGGGTCATCCGTGCCGGATTCTCAAGCCGTAACCGGACCACCTGACCGGCCTTCAGCGTAATGACATTCGGGTCAAAGAAGAAGTTGGCCAGCGTCACACGGATTGTCTCACCCCGGAATACAGACGCACCGCTCTGCGGATCCGTTTCAGTGACCAACGCCAGTGCCTGCTGCCGTTGATCCCGATAAAACGCCGCGTCATGCAGGGCCTGCCGGACCACTGGTCCGGTATTTTCAGGTACCTTAGAGGCACAACCTGCCACCCAAATTAACGAACAACATAGTATTACCGATCTTAGCCGCACAGGACCTCCTCCTATCAGACATCGTCACAACCTGACAACAAACCGCGCTACCCCCTAGGGGTTTAGCACGTAAGCGCCCCGGTTACAATTTTGCCTGCAATCACTTACCGGCCGGCGATCCCCGTCGTTAAGCTTGCGAATACCGCTGCAGAAAGTAAAACTGCACAGCTAAACTGACAAGCAACCTCTGACTACGCCCGGATAAAGGATCCCATGCCCGCCAAACTGTTTACTGAACGAAATTGGCACTGGATTGAAGACCCCCTTGCCACAGACCCGCAAGCCGGCCTGTCCCGTGACACCGAGCTACTACACGCCATCGGCCGTGGCGACCAACCGGCAACCATACGGCTTTGGGAAAACCCGCAGAGCTTAATTGTGACCCGACGGGAAACGCGTCTGCCGCACTACAACGAAGCCTGCGAGAAGTTTAAAGAGGCCGGCTGGCCGGTGCTGGTCAGAGAGAGCGGCGGAACCGCGGTTCCCCATCACGCCGGCATCTTGCATCTAAGCCTGATATTCCCACTCACAGACCAGGACAGCTATGATATCGATGCCGTATACAAAGCCCTCTGCCTGCCGATTCAAGATGCCTTGCAACAGATAGGCTTAGACGCCGACTACGGTTCCGTTCCCGGTTCCTACTGTGACGGACGCTTTAACCTGGTCGCCGGACGCAGGAAAATTACCGGCACCGCCCAACGGGTGATGGTGGCCAGCCCACAGGCACACCCGATACGCCAAGTCGTGCTGGCTCAGGCGATGCTGATGGTAGAAAGTGATGCGGCGGCGGCCACTGAACTGGTGAACCGCTTTTACAACAGCGCCGGAGATACGCGCCGCTACGACCCTGAGGTCAGTGCCAGTGTCGGACAACTGCTGCGCGAAATGCACCTGCGCACTGATAACGATGACACGGTTGCAGAACTGCGGCGCGGTATTAAAAGCAGTGTGGTTCGCTTGCTCAGCCAAAGCAGCCGAATGGACGCCTGACACGGCGTACCAAGTGCACGCCCCCCTTGTTACGCGTATTAATCCACGCAGCGGCCAAACACCTGCCAAACACCGCCACCCATGACACCTTCCCCCGCGACAACGAAACAAGGCGCCCGAAGGCGCCTTGTGGATAAACCCGATGTTTAGCGGATTTTACTTAACAAACTCAGGGTAGGCTTCCATACCACACTCGGCGATATCCACACCTTCGTACTCCTCTTCCTCAGTAACACGGATACCCATCACCGCCTTGAGGATTGTCCAGACAACCAGGCTGCAACCAAATACCCAGACAAAGATCGTCAGAGCACCGATCAGCTGACCGCTAAAGCTCACATCGGCATTGGTCAGAGGAACCAGCATCAGGCCTAGCAGTCCGCATACACCGTGCACAGAGATCGCACCGACCGGATCATCAATACGCAGCTTGTCCAGAGTAATGATAGAGAAGACAACCAGTACACCACCGATGGCACCAAACAGAGATGCCTGCAGCGCCGTTGGCGTAGAAGGCTCTGCTGTGATCGCAACCAGACCCGCCAGAGCACCGTTCAACAGCATGGTCAGATCGGCTTTGCCAAACAGCATGCGAGCGGTAATCAGTGCCGCGATAGCACCACCAGCAGCGGCCGCGTTCGTATTCAGGAAGACCATGGCAACCGAGTTCGCACTGGCGACATCACCCAGCTTCAGAACTGAACCGCCGTTGAAGCCAAACCAGCCCATCCACAGGATGAACGTACCCAGGGTTGCCATCGGCAGGTTTGCACCGGGAATCGCATTGATTGAACCGTTCGCACCGTATTTACCTTTACGTGCACCCAGCAGAAGGACACCCGCCAGCGCAGCAGAAGCACCCGCCATATGGACGATACCCGAACCGGCAAAGTCAGAGAATCCCAGATCGCCAAGGTTATACATACCGAAGACAGAATCACCGTTCCAGGTCCACGCACCTTCCATGGGGTAGATCACACCGGTCATAACCACGGCAAATGCTAAAAATGCCCACAACTTCATCCGCTCAGCGACGGCACCGGAAACGATAGACATCGCCGTTGCCACAAACACAACCTGGAAGAAGAAGTCGGACGCACCGGAATACACCGAGTCGCCATCAAAACCCGCTTCAGCGGAGTCTTTCAGCACCGCTTCAACATCAACAGTTTCAATGCCTGACAGGAACAAGCCGCCGCCGTACATCAGTTCGTAACCGACAACCAGATACATGACGCAAGAGATGGCAAACAACGCTACGTTCTTGGTGAGTATTTCTGTCGTATTCTTGGAGCGGACCAGACCCGCTTCCAGCATGGCAAAGCCCGCTGCCATCCACATAACCAACGCGCCGCACACCAGGAAATAAAAGGTGTCCATCGCGTACTGTAATTGAAAAATTTGGTTTTCCATGATCAGACCTCCAGTGACGGCCCAAACCCGAGAACAAGCAGGTATGGCGTCGAGATTTCGTTAGCTAAATTCAGTGGGTACATCAAAGCGCGTCATCGCCTGTTTCACCGGTACGAATGCGGATCACCTGGCTTAATTCGGTGACAAAGATTTTTCCGTCGCCGATTTTGCCGGTATTGGCTGTTTTACTGATGACCTCAATGACCTGATCGACCACCTCTTCACTGACAGCCGCTTCAACTTTGACTTTCGGTAGAAAATCCACCACATACTCGGCGCCACGGTAGAGTTCGGTGTGCCCTTTCTGGCGCCCAAACCCCTTTACCTCAGTGACCGTAATACCCTGCACGCCAATTTCGGATAAAGCCTCGCGGACATCATCCAGCTTGAAGGGCTTAATAACCGCTGTGATCAGCTTCATGGTCTCTCTCCCATTAATAAGCATTTTTTGATTAAGGTTCTCATGACGCCCTTATGATTTAACTCGCGGATCGTCTTGTAGATGCTCACTACACTGCATGGGCTGTGCCAATTTAAAAATTATCATTTAAAATCAATGCGTACGGAGTAAATGACGCCCTTAGCTATTCAATCAAGCAGCCACATGCTTTGAGATAACGCGCGCTGAAGCACGATTAACACGCACCAACAATGCGCAGCGCACCAAATAAGTGCGATAACGCACACATCCGTATAAAAGGTATTGTCATTCGTGCCGCGCGCTACATAAACCGTATAACCGCCAAGCCATGCTAGAATGGCGGTTTGACAACGATGCTGACGCGTCAGCAATCTGTTAACCGAAACGGGACAGGACCGGAACCATGATCACACCAAAGTTTTTTGAAGGGCTTAACGAGCAGATCATTCAATTGGTTGGCGAAGGGCCACTGAAGACACAGGAAGAATTAAAGAAAAACGTCAACGTGATGCTGCAAGCGGCATTTTCAAGACTGGATCTGGTCACTCGAGAAGAGTTTGATGCGCAAAACGAAGTTCTGCTGCGCACCCGCACGATGCTGGAGCAACTTCAGAAACAGGTTGCAAGCCTGGAAGCCCAGCTTAACGCGCCCGAGAATAAAGGTTAAAAGAGGCCTAACGGACGTCATTCGTCAGCAATATCAGCTAGCCTTTGTCTACATTCGCACATTTGAATCCAAGGATGGATCATGTCGCTCGCTATCATACACAGCCGTGCTCAGCTCGGCATTGAAGCACCGCTAGTCACGGTTGAAGTCCACCTCACCAACGGCCTGCCGGGTCTTTCCATCGTCGGATTGCCCGAGACCGCAGTGAAAGAGGCCAAGGATCGGGTGCGCAGCGCCCTGATCAATGCCCAGCTGGAATACCCCGCTCGCCGCATCACCGTTAATCTGGCTCCCGCCGATCTGCCCAAAGAGGGAGGCCGCTACGATTTAGCCATAGCCCTCGGCATTCTCTGCGCGTCTGGCCAGCTACCGGATAGCGCACTGCACGGACTGGAAGTCATTGGTGAGCTGGCCCTGTCCGGAGCCTTGCGCCCGGTCCCCGGTGTGCTCCCGGCAGCACTGCAGGCAAAGCGCGCCAACCGCTGTCTACTGTTACCCGCGGATAACGCCGCAGAAGCGGCGCTGGTCCACGAGGTACGAATTCTCGCTGCGAATCATCTTCTTGACGTGTGCGCCCACCTGACCGGTCGGGCGCTGATCGCCGATTATCCACACCAGGCACAAGCGCCCACGCGGGAGTACTACCCGGATCTACAGGAGGTGCGTGGTCAATTTCAGGCCAAGCGGGCGCTGGAAGTGGCAGCGGCCGGTGCGCACAACCTGCTGTTTATAGGTCCTCCTGGCACCGGAAAGACCATGCTGGCCAGCCGGTTGCCGGGGATCATGCCCAAAATGCGTCCCGACGAGCAGTTACAGGTCGCGGCTATCCGCTCGGTAAGCCGCCAGGGATTTGATGTGCAGCAGTGGCAGTGCCGGCCTTTCCGCTCCCCGCACCATACGGCATCGGGTGTTGCGCTGGTCGGCGGAGGCAGTACACCCCGGCCCGGTGAAATATCGCTGGCGCACATGGGGGTGCTTTTTTTGGACGAGCTGCCCGAATATGACCGACGGGTGCTGGAAGTACTGCGCGAGCCACTCGAATCGGGCGAAATCTGCATCTCGCGCGCCTCACAGCAGGTACGATTTCCGGCGCAATTCCAGCTTATTGCAGCCATGAACCCCTGCCCTTGCGGCTATGCGGGGGATAACAGCACACGCTGCCGCTGCACGCCGGACCAGGTGCGCCGCTATCAGTCCCGCATCTCGGGACCTCTGATGGACCGCCTGGATCTGCACGTGGATGTGCCTCCGCTCGCCAGCTGCGAACTCACCGGCCAGGACCCGCAGGCGGAAACATCAACGGCGGTCAGAGCTCGTGTTGAGCAAGCTCGCCGCCGGCAATACACTCGCAGCGGCAAGCTCAATAGCCAGCTGTCGCCCCGTGAACTGGATAAATACTGCCATTTGGATGAGAAGAATCAGTCGCTGATGGCGCAGGCATTAGAACGGCTTGGCCTTTCGGCGCGCGCTTACCACCGGGTCTTACGCGTAGCCCGAACCCTAGCCGACCTGGAAGACGTACCCGAGGTTACGCGCAAACACTTATTGGAATCATTGAGTTATCGAAAGCAGGAACGTATTACTCCCCGGCCTCAAACACACCGCCCTGACGGATCTGCTGGCAGAGGGTAGCAAAGCTGACCGGCGGGCTGAAGTAGTAGCCCTGCACCTGATCGCAGCCATTTTCCCTGAGAAAAGCGATCTGTTCAGGGGTTTCAGCGCCCTCGGCGATAACATCTTTTCGCAGGTTGTGCGCCAGGTTGATAATCGCCCGCACGATTTCGGCATCGTCAGGGTTGTCGGTCACACCCTGCACAAAGGAACGATCGACTTTCAAGGTACTGATCGGCAGCTTCTGCAGGTGAGCAAACGACGAAAAGCCCGTGCCGAAATCATCCAGCGAAAAGGCAACGCCAAGGCGGCTTAACTCGTGGATGCAGTGCGCGATATGGTGCTCATTCAGCGCCATCGCGGTCTCGGTCAGTTCAAACTCGATCTGACCGGCATCCACCTGATGACTTTCCATCAGACGCTTCAGGGTCGGCAATAGCATCTCCTCCTGAAACTGGCGAAACGACAGGTTCACGCCCACTTTCTGCAACGATAAGCCCTGATGGCGCAAGCGCTTCATATCTTCTGCCGCCTGGTGCACCACCCAATAGCCCATCGGCACGACCAGGCCCGTTTTTTCAGCCAGCGGAATAAACTCGCCCGGGTAGAGCAACCCCCGCCGCGGATGATTCCAGCGAATCAGTGCTTCTGCGCCCACAATCTGATGGGTTTTCAGGTCGATACGCGGTTGATAATGCAGTTCAAACTGCTCGCCCCGAATGGCTGTCATCAGGTCCGGTTCAAGCGCTATCTGATTAGAGGCTTCGTCGTCGAGCCCCGGCGCATAGACCCGGAAGGAACAGCCGCGCTCTTTCTTGGCCAGATGCATCGCTACACCGGCCTGACAAAGCAGCGCCTCAAGGTCCGGCCCGGTGTCCGGATAAACCGAACAGCCGATACTGCTGCCCAGGATCACACTGCGACCATGACGCCGGTACGGGCGCGAATGGCAGGAACTGATGCGGGTGATCAATTGCTTGGTATCCAGTGGCGCATCACGGCTTATGAGCGTGATAGCGAACTGGTCTTCACTCAGGCGCGCCAACTGCTGTCCGCTCTGCAGTGTGCTTTGCAGTCGCTCAACCACCTCATCCATCGTCACGTCACCGACGTCGTGCCCGAGTGCATTATTGACCTGTTTAAAGCCGTCAATATTAATCAGCAGCAGCCCAACCTGCTGCTGGCTTGCCTTCGCCTGCTGCAATCGCAACAGCACCCGGCGGTAAAACAACTGCCGGTTGGGCAACCCGGTTTGGTTACAGTATTCCTTCAGCTTGGTGATCGCTTCTTCACGCTGCTTGAGGTCACGGGCATAGCGCAACGAGCGTTTGAGGTTATAAAGGTTGAGATGCTCCTGGGCCAGATAATCGGATGCACCACTATCGATCAGCAGCTGTTCATCGTCACAGCTGATGACTTTGCCGACAACCACAATGGGAATAGGCAACCGGTTACGTTGCGCCAGTGCCAGGTAATCCTTATTACTCGCCGTGCAGAGGTCTCTGGCCAGAATGATCAGATCGAAGGTGGATGTTCGTGCGCAAGTAATAGCTTCTTTGACCGAGCGGCACCAAAGCAGCTCGTATTGCTTGCCTGAATCGCTACCTGTTACTTGCTCAAGCTGATGATAAAGGGCGCCATCTTCTGCTATTACAAGCAGCGTGACATCGACAACCGGTCGAGAAGAGGGGTTCGCAAGCATCCACTTTACATCTGAAGGGGGGCCGGAATCTCCTGCTCCGGAAGCCCAATACATCAACGGCGCCGAACATCCCAGTTTGTAGCACGCTTGAATCGATCACCTAAGTTATCGGTTTAACAGCAGTTATGCAATCTTCCTTGCGCCACAGACCGCGTTAATCGACGTCCGGCAAGGCAATGACAATACTTATCCACAACAGATGGATTACGCTACAATAGCGGGCTGAACCCCTGTCCACACCGCCCCGAATAGGTCACTGCCGTGAGCCAACTGAACCCCCGTCAGCGCGAAGCTGTTCATTACATTGATGGCCCAATGCTGGTACTGGCCGGAGCCGGCAGCGGAAAAACCAGCGTTATTACGCAAAAGATCGCCTACCTGATCGAAAAGTGCGGTATTAAAGCGCATCACATCGCGGCCGTGACTTTTACCAATAAAGCCTCACGGGAGATGAAGGAGCGGGTCGGCAAGCTAGTGAACGGCAAAGCGGCCCGCGGGCTCACTGTGTCGACCTTCCATAACCTGGGTCTGAATATCATCCGCCGGGAACACCAGATTCTGGGTTACAAACCCGGTTTCTCCATCTTTGATGCCCAGGATGCGGCTGCGCTGATCCGTGATGTCATGGTGCGCGAGAATCTGGACGACACCGATCTGGTGGACACCATCCAGCACAGCATATCCAATTGGAAAAACGATCTGCTGGATCCGGCCACTGCGATTAAGCAGGCGCAATCTCCCAACGACATGCTGGCCGCCAAAGTCTATGAGCGCTATAACCGCTTCCTGCGCGCCTACAACGCCGTCGACTTTGACGACCTGATTCTGGTCCCAACGCTGCTGTTTCAAAACCGGCCGGACGTCCTGGAACGCTGGCAACAGCGCATTCGTTACCTGCTCGTCGATGAATACCAGGATACCAACACCAGCCAGTATCTCCTGGTAAAAATGCTAGTCGGGCAGCGCAGAGCGCTCACCGTTGTCGGCGATGACGACCAGTCGATCTATGCCTGGCGAGGTGCTCGCCCCGAAAACCTGTCCCTGCTGAAAACCGATTTTCCCGGCTTGAAAGTGGTTATGCTTGAGCAAAACTATCGTTCCACAGGGCGTATTCTCAAGGCCGCTAACCACCTTATCGCCAACAACCCCCACGATTTTAATAAATCGCTGTGGAGTGATATGGGCTTTGGCGAACCGATTCGCATCATCATGTCGCGCAACGAAGACACCGAAGCGGACCGCGTCGCCGCCGAGATCATCGAACAGCGCATGCGCCGCCAGGCCCACTACCGCGATTTTGCCATTCTGTACCGTGGCAACTATCAGTCGCGGCTGATAGAGATGAAATTGCAGACCTACCAGATACCCTACAAATTAAGCGGCGGCACCTCGTTTTTTTCCCGTGCCGAAGTCAAAGATATTCTCGCCTACCTCAAGGTGCTGATTAACCCAGAAGATGACAACGCGTTCCTGCGTATCATCAACCTGCCTCGGCGAGAGATAGGCCCATCGACCCTGGAAAAACTCAGCCATTACGCCACCGAGCGCGACATCAGCATGCTGCATGCCTGCAGCGAAATGGGCTTGCGCAGCCACCTTTCCGAACGCGCCGCTGACAAACTGGCCAACTTCAGCACATGGCTGCAGGATATTCACCAGCGCAGCCACCAGGGAGACCCCATCGACGCCGTCCGTCAGCTGGTGAGGGATATCGACTACGAAACCTGGACCTATCAAAACAGCGGCAGCGAAGTACAGGCCGAACGGAAAATGGCCAACGTCTGGTTTCTCATCGACTCCCTGCAACGCACACTCGAACGTCTGCAGGAAGACAACCAGGACGCAGGCCTGGAACACGCGGTCGCCCGAATGGTGCTGCTGGATATGATGGAACAACAAGAGGAAGACGAAGACGACGACCGCGTGCAGCTCATGACACTGCACGCCTCCAAAGGCCTGGAGTTCCCCCATGTATTCCTGATGGGCATGGAGGAAGAACTCCTTCCCCACCGCAATAGCATTGAAGGAGACACCGTCGAAGAGGAGCGCCGTCTGGCCTACGTAGGCATTACCCGGGCGCGTAAGACCCTGACGCTGACACTCACCCGGCAGCGTAAGCAGTACGGTGAAATGATCGACTCGGTCCCCAGCCGATTTCTGGATGAATTACCCGAAGGCGATATCGAATGGGAAGGGCGGGAAGAAGGCTGCAAAGAAGCCAACCAGGCGCGCGGCAACGCCACCCTCAGCAGTCTGAAAAACATGTTTATGGATAGCTGATTCGCCCGGCAAATCCAACCCCCCACAAAGACCGCCCTTCGTTTTAGCGCAGGCTGGCGGTCGATTAAAATTTCCGGGGCGCAGTGACCGAATCTCTTGCCCTCACCACCCACGCTGGGTATTATACGCCCTCTTCGCAAGACCTTGTGTGCACCCGTAGCTCAGCTGGATAGAGTAGCAGGTTCCGATCCTGTTGGTCGGGGGTTCGAATCCCTCCGGGTGCGCCACTAATTTCCAGTAACATCCTTCCTTTATTACTCATCCTATCAATGAGTTAGCTACGCCATCCAACCAAGCTACGGGTGCAGACTGGTCCGTTTGCGCGTCTTGATTATCTGTTGGTCACGTTCTGGTCACAGTGGTGAATACCGCTATACTTGCCTCTTCCGCAATTCAATCTGAAGCAAGGGAATATGCCAATGATGAACAGGGAGCATTCTTGCCTACGCCATACCCCACTTTTTTTAGTTCTGGCCCTCTTTACCACTCAGGTATTGGCAAAGGACTATTACAAATGTGATGGAGGCATCTATACAGACCAACCATGGAACCACCAAGGTTGTCGTCACGGAAAAACCAAACAACCCTATGCACCTCATGCCAAA
>JBFGYY010000047.1:0-11800 GCA_041587095.1 Motiliproteus sp.
CAGCCCAGTATCCAGATAATCCCAGAGATTCACCAGAAAACGACAACCGCCTTCTGTCACTTCTATAAACTCACCCCGATCGGCTTGGCGCTGATACTGAGCTGCACCGGACTGCCTGCGCCGCTGCTTTACAGCAATACGCGCCGGATCGACGCCAAGCACACCCGGCAGGATGGACAGCACCATATCCAGTCGATGCTGAGCCTTTTCCGGATCAATTGACGCAGGCGGCGCGTACTCCTGTACGTGTACCCAATCAGCATAGCGGTCTATCGCCACTGCATATTCAGGCATATCGGCATCATAGACCCGGTAGCAGCTGATATCCGAGCGGCGAGCCCACTTCTCCAGCTGTCGCAGATTCTTTTTCAACCGGTTAGCGAACATTTCGCCACCGCTATCCAGCACTGGCGCCTTCACCGCCTGTACATGCTCACCGCCATCACGGTAAAAGTTTGCTTCGTCAACGGCGAAGATCAACAACTTGCTCGGGATTGCGCCATTAAACAACTTGTACTGCTGCCGCGAGCGCAGACCAACGGCCTTACCCAGGTCCGGATTGCCCGTAAAAACTCCCGCTGTCCAGCCGATAAAATGACTTCGCAAGGCGCTGCCGAGGTGCTTATAGAGGTAGATGATAACCGGCGCATCACTCAGCCGCTCGCCATAGGGAGGATTCGTGAGCAGAAGCCCCCGCTCCAGACCCGGCTTGTGGGTCAGCGGCTTCAGCTCACTCAGCTCCCGGCGAGACACCCGAACCAATGAATCGACACCGGCACTGCGGATATTACTATCAGCAATGGCTACCGCCTCTGCACTGGCATCATAACCGTGCAACTCCGCCTTACATTCACGCAGGCCTGCATCGCGTCTGTCTCGCGCCAAGGCCAGCTCTTCTTGCCAGGCCTGATTGTCGTGTTGCGGCCAACGCTCAAACCCAAACTGGTCACGCGCCAGCCCGGGAGCAATGTCGGCGGCCATTAATGCCGCTTCGGTTAACAATGTACCGGATCCACACATGGGGTCGACAAAGGGGCGCCCCTCTGCAGCCAGCTCTGGCCAGCCGCAACGGTACAAAATTGCCGCAGCAAGATTTTCTTTCAACGGCGCGGCTCCGCCTTTAAGGCGATACCCGCGCCGATGCAAACTGTCACCGGACAGATCGATGCTTAACTGCGCCACCCCCTTGTTCAGGTGCAGATTTATACGCAGATCCGGCCCCTGCTTCTCGATCGATGGCCGGTTACCGGTCATGCTGCGGATCTGATCAACAACAGCATCTTTTACGCGCAAAGCGCCAAAATGTGTATTCTTGATCCCCGGACCTGTGCCGTTAAAATCTACCAGCAGCGTCCCGGTGGAGCGCAAGTGATCCAACCAATCGACTTGCTGAACGCCTTCGTAAAGTTGATCAGAGCTCGTGACATGAAAGCGCGCCAGAGGCAGTAACAATCTATTGGCTAAACGCGACCACAAGCAGACCCGGTAAGCGTCACGCAGTGTCGCATCGAACGCCACACCTGCTACAGTCAGCTTAAGGTTTTGCCCCCCCAGGGATTCAAGTTCGGTGTATAACAGCGACTCGATCCCCTTAGGACAAGTAGCAAAAAAACGGCGCAGACTGCCTGTTGTCGACATGTCGATTTCTCAATTATAAAAAGGGCGAATAATACCACCTATCGCTCCCTGTCTTACAGTATCCGGCACAGATACCGGAAAACACATGAACCAACACTGAACAAACATCGGCATATTAATTTTTTTCAAGTAGCCGCCTACAAGAACGCCCTCTGCCTAGCTTGCTGTTTTCGCTGGATCTTTTTAAGGCAAAGGATTCATCCAAAAGCAACAATGCGTGACTTGCTAAAATTGCTGATCGACAAAACAGAAAAGAACAGTTAAAAAGAAAGTGCGATACGATGTTATTACGTGGCTACCGGCACAACTAGCCGGCACCACAGATCGCTGCAAGTAGACCGAGTAAAGACCAAAAAAAACCTACGAGGCTATTGTGAATGAAGAGACAGAAACGCGACTTAACCACCAGAGCCTATGAACGCGGATACCGTGTTGGCCTGTCAGGAAAATCCAGAGAGCTATGCCCTGTTGATGATGGCGAAGCCCGACAAAATTGGATGGGAGGTTGGCGCCAGGGGCGGGCCGATTTCTGGGATGGTTACACGGGAGTGTCCGCACTGCATTGTGCTCCTCGCGTTCCATAAACTTTTCTATATCTGATACACAGGAGTCAGGGGCCCGCAGCTTGCGGGCCCCGTAAAGATTGAATCCCTCGATTCAATCTCAGCATTATCTTCTATACGTCACGCCTTTGAACCTTCGCTATCGTCAACCTGCAGCACTTAATGCGCGGTTTTCTCGGCAATCGCTTCAGCAGCTTCGGCTATCAGCGGCGGCCCCCGATAAATAAAACCGCTATAAATCTGTACTAACGAAGCGCCAGCCTCCAGCTTGGCAACGGCAGAGCGCCCATCGAAAATACCGCCCACACCAATAATAGGGATATGCCCCTTCAGGGATTTCGACAAACGACTGATAACCGTCGTGGAAAGCCCCCGAACAGGCATGCCACTTAAACCGCCAGCCTCATCGGCGTGAAGACTACCGGAAATCCCTTCACGGGATAACGTCGTATTGGTGGCGATGACGGCATCAATTTCATTACGCAGAAGCGACTGTGCAACCAGGTCGACCTCTTCCGGCTCCATATCTGGCGCTATTTTCACCGCCAGCGGGACATATCGCCCATGAAAATCCGTAAGCTTACGCTGCTCCTGCTTTAGAGCAGCAAGCAATTCATTCAGCGAATCGCCAAATTGCAGTGAGCGCAAACCCGGCGTATTGGGAGAAGAAACATTCACGGCTATATAGCTGGCTCGCGTATACACCTTGCGCATGCAATACAGATAATCATCCGTCGCCTTCTCTACGGGCGTATCAAAGTTTTTGCCGATGTTGATGCCAAGAATACCCGTATAACGGGACTTATCGATCTGGCGGATCAGATAATCGACACCAAGATTATTAAAGCCCATGCGATTAATAATGGCCTGATACACCGGAAGACGAAACAAGCGCGGCTTGGGGTTACCGGGCTGCGGACGCGGGGTGACCGTACCGACCTCGATCGAACCAAAACCCAGCGCTGCGAGCCCGTCGATATGCTCACCGTTTTTATCCAGCCCGGCAGCCAGACCCACCGCATTTGGAAATTCAAGCCCCATTACCGAGACCGGCGCCGAGATTTTGCGGCACAACAATGCCGACAACCCGACTCGCTCCATAAGATCGATGGAGCGCATTGCCACACCGTGGGACCGTTCGGGATCAAGCTTAAACAGCAGCGGCCTGAGATAATCAAACGCCATAGTGAATCTCCGCAGTAAATTTAAAAGCGATTATAGATTGATCTTTAAAAAAATGGTCGGTAAATCAAGCAATTTTTTCAATACGTTGGTAGCGTCCCTGCTGGTCAAAGATAATTCTAAACTGCCCTTCAACACCTGAGCGGGTGACAAATTTTTGCAATATATCTGCGGGAAACCGAACCCGGCGACCATCAAGGGTCTCACACAGAACGGTCCTTGCCGAACCGCGATACACTTTGATGTACTCATCTGCCGGGACACAGATCTTTATAACGACTTCCGGCATACCTCTTCCTCAATGTTTATTCTGACTCCTTGCCTGATTTTTCTGCCAGGCTTGCCCCTTTGGCCAGATCAAACAGCTCCCTTATCGCGACTGTGAACATCGAATAGTCCGGTGTCTCGGTGGCTTTTAAATCAGACAGCATAGCCAGCCAGCGTTTGACCAGGAGTTCATGCTCATTTGACCAGCTGGAGAAACTTTCCTCAATATTATCAGAGCCATTTATCCGACCCAATACACCCGACGCGATGGCGCGCACCTGCCAATCGAGGTCATCGCGAAAGGCTTCACGCGCAAGTGCTTGCCAATGGTTCTGTACATTAAGTCCGGCAATCTGGCGCGAAAACCAGAACAGATCCAAACGCTCACTCAGCGTACAATAGGCCGTAACCGCGCTCTGCAACCCGCATTGATTCGCCTGCGCAACTTCAATCATGCCTAGTGCGATATACAGTCCTTCCGCATTTGCGACAGCGGCGGCCAGCTCTTGAGGTACTCCGGCTTGCTGATAATAATAAAACCGATCCTGCCACTGCTGCGCCGGTGCGCCCTGGAGCCATTCACCCAGGTGCTCTGACAACTCAGACAGAGGCTGAGCAAAGCGTGACACCTCTGCAACAACATCCAGTTCGCTGCGACGGTTGCGCAAAAACCACCGACTTGCCCGCCTGATTAGACGCTGCAATTCAAGCAACATCCGCAGCTGCACATCACCAGCGACCTGCCTGTCCAAGCCCTCCACCTGCTGCTGCAAACTATCAAATTGATATATATCCCGGGCCAGCACGTAGGCTTTAGCTATCACTTCAGGTTCTGCGCCTGTCGAGAGCTGCAAACGATGCACATAGGTTATACCCATCTGGTTGACCAGCTTGTTGGCTATCTGCGTGGCAACAATCTCTTTACTCAGCCGGTGAGATTGCAACTGCTCCGCAAAGCGCTCTGCCAATGAAGCCGGAAATGCCTGTTTAAGCGCCTGAGACATATAAACATCTTCCGGCAGCGACGAATGAGCAAACGCTTCCTTCAACACGCCCTTGGTGTAGGAGATCAACAGCGACAGCTCCGGTCGGGTCAGGGCGACACCACTGGCCGCTCTTTCACTCAGAACTTCTTCACTCGGCAAGTACTCCAGCGCCCGGTCTAACTGCCCTTGATGCTCAAACGCACTGATCAACCGCTGGTATTCACCCATTTTCTCGCGCGCCTGCTGCTCGGCAATGCTTATTGCCAACGCCTGATGATAATTATTTTGTAATACCAGATCGGCAACCGAATCTGTCATCGTAACCAGCAGTTGATTACGCTGCTTTACCGTCATATCGCCGTCAGCGACTATCTGATTGAGGAGTATTTTGATATTAACTTCATGATCCGAACAATCAACACCCCCTGCGTTGTCAATAAAATCGGTATTACAGGCACCGCCACGCATGGCATATTCGACCCGGGCCAACTGCGTGATACCTAAGTTGCCCCCTTCACCGATAACACGGCAGCGCAATTCCGTGGCATCGACACGCAGATTATCATTGGCTTTATCACCAACATCGCTGTGATTTTCGCTACTGCTTTTTACGTAAGTGCCGATGCCACCATTCCAGAGCAGATCCACCGGCGCTTTAAGCAAGGCACTGATCAATTCTGAGGGTGTCAGACGCGTAGCCGTGATGGCAAAACATTGCTGCATTTGCGGGGTTATCGCCAACGACTTCGCAGCCCGGGAAAACACACCGCCTCCGGCCGATATAAGCGACTCATCGTAGTCACTCCAACTCGAGCGCGGCAATTCAAACAACCGTTTACGCTCTGCAAAACTTGTCGCTGCAACAGGCGCAGGATCAATAAAAATATGCTGATGATTGAAAGCGGCCACCAGGCATATATGCTCCGATAACAACATTCCGTTACCGAACACATCACCGCTCATATCGCCAATACCCACAACACGAAAATCGCTGGCCCTTGTATCCAGCCCCAGCTCCAGAAAGTGTCGTTCAACCGACACCCAGGCGCCGCGAGCGGTAATGCCCATTTTTTTATGGTCATATCCCTGCCCGCCACCTGAAGCAAACGCATCATCCAGCCAAAAGCCATACTCACGGGCTATTGTGTTGGCAATATCTGAGAATGCAGCCGTCCCCTTATCCGCGGCCACAACCAGATACGGGTCATCACTGTCGTGGCAGACCACCCCTCTGGGTTTAACAATATCGGCGCCATTCAGGTTGTCAGTAATATCGAGCAAGCCACGGATAAATATTTGATAGCAAGCCACTCCCTCTTCGAGTCGCTGATCGCGCGTAGCATTCTCAGCAAGTAACTTTGGGACAAAGCCTCCTTTGGCCCCTACCGGTACGATCACGGCATTTTTGACCTGCTGGGCTTTAACCAGACCTAACACCTCGGTACGGTAATCCTCCAATCGATCAGACCAGCGCAAGCCGCCACGCGCAACCGGCCCGCCGCGCAGATGAACACCTTCCACCCGGGGTGAATACACAAAAATCTCATACATGGGTCTGGGCTTTGGAATATCAGCCAACTGCCGTGGAGACAGTTTGAATGAAAGGTAGTCATGAAACTGACTCTGCTGCCCCGCACCGGCACCAGGCTCATACTGAAAAAAATTGGTTCGCAACGTAACGCGTATCAGATCGAGATAACGGCGAATGATCCGGTCTTCCGTCAGACTTGGCACTGCGTCCAGAGCCGACACAATTTTATCATGGCAAGCTTGTTCTTCAGCGCTATCCAACTGGCGCGGATCGAATCGCGAAACAAACAGCTGCACCAGCAAGCTGGCTATAGACGCTTGATGAGTCAGCGCGGCAGCGATCGCGTCCTGACTGAAGTTCACGTTGATCTGCTTCATATAGGCGGCATAAGCCCGAAGCATGGATACCTCGCGCCAACTAAGCCGGGCGGCAAGCACTAATTTGTTGAACGCATCGTTGCCGCACCGGCCATTCCAGATCTGCAGGAACGCGTCTTGAAAAACCTGCTTGACGCTGTGCAATTCAAACGTTTCTCCAGCCGAATGCTGGAGACTGAAATCATGAATCCAGATTCGCTGATTGTCAGCGCAGCGAATGAGATAAGGCCTCTCATTGATCACGCGCAAACCAAGATTTTCTAACACCGGTATGACATCCGATAACGGGATAGGCTCCTGAAAGTGGAATAACTTAAGCTGGACCGACGTTCCGCTCTGCTCCAGGGCACGGTAGAAACTCATCGTCAGCGTCTGCTCCGGACCGAGGCTACCCATGTGCTGGATATCAGCAACGGCCGTGCGCGGACTGCAATCATCCCGGTAACTTGACGGGAATCCGCGCCGGTATCTGTTCGCGAGTGCGATGCCGCGCTCTTCACCGTGCTCCTCAATCAGCGCATCCGTCAAAATATCGCTCCAGGAACGCGCCGCATTAACGATCCGCTTTTCAATAGCACGAATATCGTGAGCGGTCTCTGGGGAGCCCTCATCCAGGTGCAGAATAAATTGGGTACGGGCCAGAATCGATTCTGAAAAATAGGTGCTGAATTCAACCTGCTTTGACCCTAGTTCCCGGGTAAGAATATCCTGAACCCGCATACGAAAATCGGTGCTGTAAATATCGCGGGGGGCATAAACAAGGCATGAGTAAAAGCGGCCAAAGTGATCGCGACGCAAAAACAGCCTGACCTGACGGCGCTCGTGAATATGCAGAATTCCCAGTGCGGTGGTATAAAGCTCATCGGTATCGATCTGGAACAAGTCGTCTCTGGGATAGATCTCCAGAATCTGCTGCATCTCCTTCCAATCATGGCTTCCGGGATGCAGCCCGGCCCGTTCCAGGACATGATTAACTTTCAGTCGCACAACCGGTATCATGGTTGAGCTCTGTATATACACGGTTGATGTATAAAGCCCCAGATATCGGCGCTCGCCAGTGACCCGCCCCTTTTTATCGAATTTTCGTAAAATAATATAATCAGGATAGGCAGGACGGTGAACCCGGGAGCGCGTCGGCGACTTACCGAAATTGAGCATCGATTCGATGGCTACCGGCAGTTTTTTTTCAACCGATAGTGTAGAAACGAGGGCATTACGACTGTGTTCATCTGATAGTTTGAGCAGCCCCAGCTCTTTCCCGGCAATCAGCTCCAACTCAACCGTGTCACCACGGTGGGTCACCCGGTACTCTTCATAACCAAGAAAGGTAAAGCTATCTCCGATAATCCAGCGTAAAAACGCCATGCACTCCTTGCGGTCTGCCTCCGTCAGGACGTTGCTATCAGCCTCAATCTCCGAAAGATGCATCTCAGCCTGCTTTCGCATCGGGATAAAATCGTCGGTGACCAGTGTAACTTCGGCTAGCACAGCTTCTATATGGTCCGAAAGATCCTGAAGCGCCCGGGGGTTGGTATGACGGTCGACCTCAAAGTAAATCAATGATTCCCGAGGCAGCTCAGCAGCTGCTGAATTTGATTCCAGGACTTGTTGCAAACGCTGATCCGCGCCGCGCTTAACGGCAACAATGGCATTTTGAATCGAATGGATGGTTAAACCCCGGCGATTGAGCTCCATACGAACAGAGTCAATCAAAAAGGGCATATCCGTCTGCAGCAGTACGATAACCGTGTGCGTCGACTGCCAGCCATTTGACTCAAAATCAGGATTAAAAACCCTTACTCGCGGCTGGCCCGCTTCGCGGGTTTGCATAAACTGCCAACATTCTAGCGTGGCGCCATACAGATCATCCAGTCGCCGTTCAGCCAGCTCTTCGGCGGAGACCGAGGCATAATAAATACTCGCAAATTGATAAACCCGCTCGGCATCTTGCTCGCTGAGCTGACGCTTTAAAGCTGCATACAAGGGCTCCAGCAGAGTTTTGTGCGGTAGGTTACGACTGGTCATCGGCGAAAACCCTCAGTGTGTCTTTTTATTATTTCTCTTGAGATTCGCCTGAGTATAGAACACTGCCCACAACCACCTGCCGGGACATGTAAAACCGGTTCGATGCGGGTGCCACGCAGTTTCAGCGCCTTAGCGCATCAATTGGGGTTACGAAATGCTGGAGCCAGCGAAAAGACTTAGAGAGGAAGAATCAAAGGAACACGGGGCGATAAGCCGATGCGTTTTGCGAGTGTTGGTAACAGTAAAATACCCGATCAGAGAAGAACCGGGCATACGAAAACAACGGGTCTAATTAAGGCAAACAATGAAACCGCCCCATTCAGACTCAGCTTCAACTGACGATCAACAGGCTTCCATGCCATGCGACGGGGTTGACCGACTGTTGAACAAAGCCCGCTTACTCGTCGCCGTCCTCAGCTGGTTCAGACGTTTTTTTATCCAAGAGCTCCCGACTGCGACGCGCAACTTCTTCGGGCGAAGTTTTCAGTCTTGGTGCACGCCCACCTTCAGCCTTTTCAGCCGTATTGGTATCACTCTGGAGCTGCTTTTCATACACCGAAGCCTGGCGTTTTTTCCTGGTCAAACCTGCACGTTTCTGCGCTTTATAATCTTCGTGATCGGCACTGGCGACCGGCACCTTTGGCTTGACCAGAAGCCGCTTCAGGGATCGAACTTTTCTAACACGGGTCATCGGTTACCTCGTTATTGCAGCCATCAGCAGCTGCCTGTTTATCAATTGCCTCCTGCGCCTTCATTTCACTTTCCTTTTGCTTACGCGCCTTGATGCGATCAGCTTCAGCACGGGCAATATGCATTTTTTCCTGCTCTTCACGCGCAGCCGATTCGATGGCCTCCTGTTCGAGACGCGCACGAATCAAGGCTTTTTCTTCCCATTCAGTGACGGTTTCCAGCGTTACAGGCCCGAAGGCCCCCGTACGCAAATCGCCTATAACAACTTCGGAAGCTTTATGCAGATCGACAACGCCCCCTTTACGCAGACCGCCCCGGCGCCGGCCTATCTCTGTAAGCAGTGCATCAGAATCGGTCACATCTGCACTGATTTTATAGCGGTCAGATAAGGCTTGTGAATAATCTTTAGACAGAAACGCCAGGACATACAGTGCCACCGCCTCGTATTCCATCACCGTATCTTTGATCGCGCCACTGGCCGCTAAACGCAGGGTTGAATCAGGGTCTTCAATTTTTGGCCACAAAATCCCCGGGGTATCAAAGATCGCGAGGCCATTATGGGTGACAAAACGCTGCTGTGTCTTGGTTACCGCCGGCTCATTACCGACCTTCGCCACTTTGCGACCCAAAAGATTATTGATCAACGTCGATTTACCGACATTGGGAATACCCATAATCATAACACGCACCGGCCTTCCAGCCTGCGCACGCGAAGGCACAACCCGCTTACACAGGTCGACCAATCGCTGGATATCCGCTTTACGGTCCGCACGCATAGATAGTGCATGATTGAGAGGATCAAGGGCGATATGCGTCAACCATTGCCGGGTCCGCTCATCATCGGCAAGGTCGCTTTTGCTGAGCACCTTGATAACCGGCTTATCGCCCCGCAATTCACGAATCATCGGATTTTCGCTCGAACGGGGCAGGCGCGCGTCGAGCACCTCGATGACAGCGTCAACCTCTGACATCACTTTGGCGATCTCTTTACGCGCCTTATGCATATGCCCGGGAAACCAATGAATCGCCATCTATTACTACCTCGTTACGCACGATACGCCGTTAAAGGGCCAGCATTATACTCCTTTGTCCGCAGCGTTACCTGACGAATTAATGACTTCGGGCAGAGGATAACTCGATCTTGCGATCCCGGCGTAGTCGTTACACTTATTAATACGCTATGATGAGCGCAACTATCTGGATTCAGGAATGAACGTTGATGAATAAGGAATTGCCTCTGGGTCAAGTTCTGATGGCTCGCCAGCCTATTTTTGACCGCCAGCTCAAGGTCATTGCCTATGAACTGCTCTATCGGGGCGAGAATCCTGAAGAGGCTGATTTTCTGGATGGCGACCATGCAACCAGCTCGGTTCTGCTCAATGCCTACACCAGTATCTGCGATGAAGGTGCGATGAAGCGAGTTCCGGCTTTTATCAACCTGACCCACGACATGCTGATCAATCAGCGCATTCCACAATTGCTGAGAAAGCAGATCGTTATTGAGATCCTGGAAGACATTACCGTCGATACTCAGGTTATCGAAGCGGCGCGCAACCTGAAAGAAGACGGCTTCAGACTTGCCCTGGATGACTTTGTCTATGATGAAAGTTATATCCCGCTTCTCAAGCTGGTCGATATTGTCAAAGTCGATATTCTGCAATTAACGAAGGAGCAGTTACGCGAGCACGTCCAGATCCTGGGCCCCTATGGCGTAACACTGCTTGCCGAAAAAATTGAAACGCTGGATCAACTGTATGAATGCGTGGATCTTGGCTTCAAGCTGTTTCAGGGCCACTTTCTCAGCAAACCTCAGGTCGTTAAAGGCAAGCGGGTTTCGGGCAACAGCATCGCACTGATGCAACTGGTTCAGGAGATCCAGCAACCCGGCACGACGGCCAGCCGGATCGAAGAGCTGATCATTAAAGACCCGGTACTGACCTACAAGCTGCTGCGCATCGTTAACTCGGCGGCCTACTCGCTGGTACGCAAAGTCGAATCGCTGAATCAAGCCGTGGTCATGCTCGGGCTCGAACAGGTTAAGAAATGGGCGACGCTTATTGCACTGAGCAGCAACAAGGACAAGCCTGAAGAGTTGTCGCGCGCGCTGCTGGCCCGAGGCCGGATGTGCGAACTACTGGCCGAAGCTGTTGGTTACAGTAATGTCAGCAGCTATTTTATGGTTGGTATGATGTCTGACATCAACGCCCTGCTGGACATGGAGATGGCAACCCTGCTTGAACAGATCCCGCTGGCTGATGATATCAAAGAAGCTATCGCTGACTATAAAGGCCCGATGGGTGAGGTACTCGAAGCAACGCTTATTTACGAACGGGGTGAATGGGACCGGCTTTCGGAATTCAGCATTCCGGACAACCTCTACGAAAGTGCGTACCGGCACAGCTTAACCTGGGCGCAAGAGGCGATGCAGGCTTTGGCCGATGATTAACTTTTCCGAGCAATTACTTATCGGTATTAAGGCGATGTCTGTAACGCGAATAACAAACATTTTGTACTGACGGCTAAAGATACCCAAGGGCAGCG
>JBFGYY010000048.1:0-11799 GCA_041587095.1 Motiliproteus sp.
CACGTTGTTGTTCAGCACGTTGTTGTTCACTCGACTGCCCACCGGTTACCTGCCACTCTAGCTGCAAGCCCGCAGCCCCCGCGCATAACTCCAATATTACAGCCCCTTCGGATGGCAACAACCCACTTCCCGTTTCGCTGCTTAGGCGCCCTTTCTCGCTCAGCGCCTCCAGCACCGTATGTTGCGCAAGGCTGTCAACGCCGATTAACCATATTCTGACTAAGGGGTCCGCTATGAGGAGATCCTGCGCATGCGCCACTGCCATAGGAACACCGGCAGAACCGTAGGGAAAAACACGTAAGCGATTTTTCGCAAAGGGACCAGGATATTGCGTTGCCAGATCATTTAACCAATCGGCCAGACGATCTTGAGCATATGGGCCAAACTCCGGTGTCACCAGCAAAACGCTATCCTGCTCAGGGAGGCGTTCAAGCTGTCCAAACGCCAACTGAATCAAGCTTTGCAGGCGTGCCTCATGACTGGCAAAGGAGTTCATTGGCCAGCAGAATGCGCCCTGGCAATGTTGATC
Source organism: Motiliproteus sp. (assembly GCA_041587095.1). Classification (GTDB taxonomy): domain Bacteria; phylum Pseudomonadota; class Gammaproteobacteria; order Pseudomonadales; family Balneatricaceae; genus Motiliproteus. Next base: position 530 of record JBFGYY010000048.1, read on the forward strand.
TTGACCAAACGAAATGGACTGCCAGGGCGCAGGGACTGTCGCGAGCCTCAGTGCCCACTCAGGATCGCACGTTTTACCGAGCGCCAGGGCTCGTGAAAGAACACGCATCGCCACCGTCACTGGCCTCCCCAGAGCGCAGCCGCATCGGTTAGGCCCCGTTCGGCTACCGTAACAGCCAAATATCGCATCGCCTGCTGACGCTGCGCCACGGTTCCGGACCTCGCCACGAGCTCCAGACTCGTCGTATTTAGAGCCCGCCCCGCAAGCACACGACCTGGCAGTCGCTGCACGCCTCGTTGGGCTTGATACCAGTCTTGAATCGCCGTTACGGCCTGTGAAGTAGCTAATTCATTATCGGCGTCGGACTCGGATTCGACCAAAAAACTCAACGGCACCACCTGCAGCAACGCATCGCCCATCAGCAAGGATAAACCTCTTAACGCTGTTGTTTGATGCTGCTCCGACTCTAACACATCCGCGAGAAACGGAATGAATTTGCTATAACCGCTATAGGCGGCCGCCCTGACCGCATGACTGGCATGCAATTCATTCCCGGCTAAGCGGTTAATGAAAGAGGTGGCCTCACCCTCAGCCATACCCGATATAACAATTGCTACTGCTTCATCACTCAAACCATCCAGAGTGATCAGTTGCTCAATAACAGCTGAGAGATCAACCGGCTCACCCAACAACAGTAACGCCAGCGCGGCACTGATACGGGCGCGCTGGTCAGTAGTTATATCCTGGAATACAGACTTGAGACATGAGCGCTGGTCAAGTTGAACCGATTTTCCTAGATAGAGTAACCAGTGCGGGTAAATGCGGTGCGATCCTGTATCGAGCTGATTTACACTAAGTCGATAGCCATAGCGGCCAGCCAAGTCCAACGCGAGCCTTTGATGTTGGCTGCTAGCGGAGCGCCACAACGGCTCAATGAGTTCATCGACTGGACTTTCTGACAATGCGCAGGCTAACTCGCCACTGTAAAGCCATAGCTCGTAAGGGGTTTTGTCCTGGGTAGCTTCCTCGCTAGTCTGGTCGGTCAATGAAAGCCAAGTTTCTCCGACAGGTGTTAGCGCCAGTTGAATCCAGAGATCGGCGTCGTAACTTACAGGGTAACGTTGCAGCAAAGACAGCGCATCCAAGAGCCGCTCATCCTGATGCTTTAACTGTTTCAAGTTTGTCAGCATGCTAGCCTGAATGCTTAATCGCTGCCTCAGCAATTCATTACAGTGCTGCTGTAATTCTGTTTGACCCAAAGCCATTGGCCTAACCAATCAAAACAGTGGGGTTACCTTCAACAATAACGCCACCATGCACGCTGACATCCCCCATACGTGCTGCCGAAAAGCCATTTATAGTCACCGTTGCAGACCCGATAGCGATGGAATCGGGTGGACCGATACAGACCAACATATCACCCACCCTAGCGGCGGGCATTCCACCGATCAATACGTTGGCGGAGCCCGTTACCACCGGGCCACCCAAGTGAGGAACAGGGCCCGGATTCACTTTCGGGCAAGCATGGAAACTTGATAGTACGGCTGCGGGCAACCCCATAGGAAGATCCTGTTAATGTAATAATTCGTCCGTTTAATAACTACTGCCGTCATAGATCGCTGTGTACCAGGCTCACTCTAAACTTAGCCGTTACCAGCATCTGAACCAGATCATTAATCAGCATTGCATCTGTCATTAACACCAACAGGTGACAATGCGGACTTGCATTCGTATAAAGTCGTCGCAATATCCACGCCGATCACGCTCTAGAGACACCAATTGGAAGTCCCATTGCTTGAATAGCGCTAGTCGACGGAGTCAATAGTGAACTTTGCTAATTAATGGCAACCTGACTGCCTCGTATTGCAATCAGATCACCCTTGATAGAGACATCCGCCCCCTCGAATGATAAAGACTTTCCTTTTATGGCAATGGAGCCGTCACTTTTCATCGAGATGGAGGCTCCGCCGGTTTTAATCGTAACCGATGAACCGGCATCGATAGTCAACTGACCGCCAATGTTCATCTGTTCATCGCCACCGATATTAGCCTGCCGATCCCCTTTAACCCGCAATGCGTCGTTACCACCAATCTCTGCGCTGCGATGATTAGCAATGCCGGCAACCTGGTCATGTTTCACAGTAATGTTCAGATCTTTCTCTGCCTGCAAGGCAACCTGTTCATGGCCCTTTTTGTCTTCAAAGCGCAACTCGTTAAAGTTATTGGCGCTCGCGCCTTCACTCGATTGTGACTTAATACCGCTCTGAGTCTTCTGTCCTGGTAAATCGTAAGGCGGCATCTGCCGGGCGTTATAAACCGCACCGACGATAATCGGCTGATCAGGATCGCCGTTCAAAAAATCAACCAGCACCTCCTGACCGACCCGCGGGAAGAAAAAGGCCCCCCAGCGGTTGCCCGCCCAGTTTTGGCTTACCCTGATCCAGCACGAACTGTTGCTGTCATGCTTGCCTTCCCGATCCCAGTGAAACTGCACTTTCACACGCCCAAATTTATCGACGTGAATCTCGTCACCGTTATCGCCGGTGACCACAGCAGTCTGAACCCCATGCATAATCGGCTTTGGCACCGTCGCAACAGGCCGATAAATAACGTTGTCAGGGACACAGGTAAAGGTATTATTCAGCAGGGGACCAACCGTCTGATTCGGCCCGCTCTGATTCGGTACCGACACAACCAATGTCACTTCCGTTAATAAATACCCGGCGCCAATTTCTTTACTATCTTCATGATCGAAAAAGGAAAAGGTTTTACCTGAAGTGAAGGTACGGCAGTTACTTGCACCACGGCGCACATGCTTGTTGCGTTGCAACCCTTCCAGACGCAATTCGGCAATATTGTCAGCACGCCGGCTTAGGTTGCCTTCAGCCTCATAGTGAAAAATTTCATACTCGCCATGATTGCGCAGCATGGTTTCGCCCACATCGCTTTTTTCTTGGACCTGGCCTGGTGCCAGCAGGTCGTAGCCTCGCAGCGTGTATTTTCCCGGTGTGATATTTAGTCCACCATGCCATTGGTGGATATGAGCTTGCGCTAGGGTGCCCGACGAGTAGATGACATTGCTCTCTACACAAGGCTGAAACGCAGCCGCGCTGTCCGCCAGCACCAGCACGTGCCAGTCCTTACTATGCTCAAAATAATACAAAACACCTTCGGTCTCGAGCAGCCGACTGACAAAGTCCCAGTCTGACTCCTGGTATTGAACGCAGTACTCGTAGGCAGGATAAGTACTGCCTAATGTGTTTTTAATCTTGATATCGTGTTCATCGAGCAGTGTCGTGACGATTTCCAGCATGGACAGATTCTGAAAGATCCGACAGTTGACCCGATGCATCATCAGCCATGCGGCGGGAACGATTGTCGCCGCATAATCCCGATAGAGATGTCCATCAGCCTCCTGGGGTATTCGACTGCCCATGGAGCTTAATTCACTGACAATACCGTGGAAATAGCGCGGGGGGAGACCGCTATCCTTTGGCATTTTCAGTGACACCGAAACGGGCTTTCCAATCAATTCAACGGGATCGATTTCCGTGCCGTTAGTGTGCATGCGCACCTCGTGCCTGAACAATTGTGAAAGCCCCTCCTGGGCTTCGAATCGTGTCAGGTACAGGCAGTCTTTGCCTAATGGTGTCGTAATTGCTATCGGGTTTGAATCCTGTGTTGCCTTACGCATCCCTGCACCTCAACCTTTGACCTCGTCCATAACTCATGGTCTAACAGAGCGTTTCCAACACCCTGGCTAGTCAACGGTAATACTTACTTGTGTCGATAGAACTGACGCCGCCGTGGCGTCAGTTCTGCGTCAACAATTACATCTGCTGACCTTTCACACCGCTGTAACCGTAAACTAACGGCGCTTGCACATTGTTCTGGTCATCGGTAGGCGTCACAGTCATCATCAATTCGGTGTAGCTGATGGTGATCGTTTCCACGGGGCGATCTGCTTGCACGGACATCTGGTAATTACTGACCATGGCATCGGTCAATTCGATCTTCATAATCTCTTCAATTTTGTCTCCCTGCTTGGTGATATGAAAAACCGCCTTTTTTCCCTTGCCAATGGTTGCTTCCTTAAAAAGAGCGGGAGAAGCTTTATCCTGCAGTTTAGTAATAACAATATCGTTCAAACGCGTAGAGCTGGCTTCACGGTCTTGAGCGGTTCCCGTAAACGAACTCAGCTCACGGTGCGTGCCCCAGTCCATAGATAATAATGTGACAAGATCTTTATATTTCTCAGCGGTGCTTTCGCCTTTAATCCCTTCATAATCCAAGTATGTATTTGCTTGCACGCTATGCTCCTTATGCATATATAAATCACGCCCGTCATTGGGCTTGGTTTTGCCAGATACCGCTAAAAACCGGCATAATTGAAAGCCTTTCTATAAAAATACGGTATGCTCTGCAAAACTCAGTCAAAGCACGCCATTTAAATTTATCATCAAAGCTTAATATTGCTATTCCGCATTCCTTGCCATTCGAAGCTTGGGGTTAAACCATCAACTTAATTTACATCGAAAACCATCATTAACCATTAATATCTCTGCTTGGGCAATCATCTTTTTCTCACCAAAGCGCTGTAAAATCTGCATCGATAATTCAGGCAAAATTTGATTCTGTATAATATTGTAGATTGTGCGTGCACCGACATCGCCATCTTCACAATTAGCAACAATAGCCTCAACAACGTCATCACCATAATGCAACGAAAACTGATATTGCTGATACATTCGCGCAGAAATACGCTGCAACTGAATTTCCACAATACCGGCTAAGCAATCGGCATTTAATGGAAAATATGGGATGACGTTAATCCGCCCAAGAAAGGCTGGTTTAAAAGACACTAGCAGATCCGTTTTGATGGCTTTCGCTAATCCATCAGCAGATGGCAGCATGTCTTGATCTTCAAATAAACGCAGCGTCGTTTCGGTACCGATATTGGACGTCATAATGATAATGGTATTTTTAAAGTCGATATCCCGACCCTCGCCATCCTTTATCGTGCCTTTATCGAATACCTGATAAAAAATATCTTGCACCCCGGGATGGGCTTTCTCCATTTCATCTAACAGCACAACACTATACGGCTTGCGTCGCACCGCCTCGGTAAGCACACCTCCTTCTCCGTACCCAACATAGCCCGGCGGCGAGCCCAACAGCAGAGAGACCTTGTGCTCTTCCTTATACTCAGACATGTTGATGCAGATGACATTATCCTCACTGCCATAAACATACTCAGCCAGCGCCAGCGCGGTTTCTGTTTTACCTACGCCGCTTGGACCGGACAGCATCAATACGGCATTCGGCCGATTCTCCTCCCCAAGGTGTGCGCGGGCAACATGTACCCGATGGGCGATCGTGGTCAGCGCATGCGATTGCCCTATAACTCGCTGCTGCAACTGCTCCTGTAAATCCAGCAAGCTTTGAACTTCCCCTGCCTGCATGCGGCCCAGGGGAATGCCGGTCCAGTCAGACACCACTTCGGCCACAACAAATTCGTTAACCTGCCAATGCACCATGGGGTCGTTTTGTTGCATTAATTCAGCTTCTATTTCACGGAGCTGTACTTGCAAAGCCCGTTGAGACCCTGAGTCACTGTCGAGTAAAAGATCGGTAATCTGTTTGATCTGTCCGACTAAGGCTTTTTCATGCGCCCATCGCTCTGTGAGCTTCAATAACTTTTCGTTATGTTCGATACGGCGACCGGTCAGCTCATCAAGCGCGTTCGCATGATCCACACCTAACAGTTGCTCTTGTGTCAACACATCGATTTCATTGTCCAGTAACGTGATAGAACGCTGCTGGTCCTCAATACTGCCCGGTGTTGCTTCCTGGCTCATCGCAACCCGGGCACAGGCAGTATCTAGCAGCCCAACAGCCTTATCGGGCAGCTTTCGACCATTGATATAGCGTTCCGATAACACCACTGATGCACGTAAAGCCTGATCCGAAATCCGTACATTATGGTGTGCCGCCAGTACTGGCAGCAGGCCGCGCATCATGGTTACCGCCGTTGTAACATCCGGCTCTTCTATCTTGACGACTTGAAAGCGCCGAGTCAGTGCCGCGTCTTTTTCGAAGTATTTTTTATACTCCGCCCAGGTTGTTGCCGCGATAGTTCGCAACTCACCACGTGCCAATGCAGGCTTAAGTAAATTAGCCGCATCATTCTGTCCGGCCTGCCCTCCACTACCGATTAACGAGTGCGCCTCATCGATAAACATAATTATCGGTGTTGGCGATGATTTTACCTCTTCGATAACGGCGTTTAAGCGATTTTCAAATTCACCTTTCATGCCTGCGCCCGCCTGCAAAAGCGCGAGATCGAGCATTCTAACAGCGATAGATTTAAGTTTATCCGGGACGTCACCCGCAGCGATACGCAACGCCAGTCCTTCGACAACGGCCGTTTTCCCCACGCCTGCCTCACCGGTCAAAATGGGATTGTTCTGGCGCCGTCGAGAAAGAATATCAATTATTTGGCGGATCTCGTGATCTCGCCCTAAGATAGGATCGAGCAAACCCGAGCGTGCTTGGGCAGTAAGGTCAACACTGTATTGAGCCAGTGCTGGGGTCTCTCCGGCTCTTCGAGCCTGCTGCGGCGCCGGGCCCGACTCGTGGTCGTTCGACTCTGCTGAGTCCTTGCGTAACTCGGGCCATACCAATAATAATTTCTCTGGTGAAATCATATCTAGCTGGTGGCAGCGCCTTACCAGCAGGGCCGATAAGGTATCATCTTTGAGTAATGTATATAGCAGATAGGCGGATCGAATCTGGTTGTCTTGAAATTCGATTGTCGTGTTCAACCAACACTGGCGCAATAGTTCAACCACATGCGGGGAAATGCCCGGTAGTGTACCGTTGCCGCTCTTATGCTTTTCCATCGTACTTTGCAGGTTGGCAATTAACGCCTGTGAGTCGACTGAGAAATAGCTGCAAATAAGGCTAATATCCCCCTGCTCTTTAGTGAGCATACTGCACAGCCAGTGCTCAATCTCGACGGTAAAGTGAGTACGAGACTGGCATAATGCCGTCGCAGACTCGAGCGATTGACGGGAGGGCTTATTCAGTTTTTCAACCAGACTTCTGAGCGTCGTACTAGACATTGCAACTTCCTTTGCGTTACGGATCCTTCATGATCACAGAACTATCGATAGGGTTTTATCCGAACCCGCCGCACTGACACCAAGGCGCGCGTTACGGGCCAAACATGAAACCCGCGCCCCCAGAACGAGGCCGGGCAGATCATCTGCCCGGGAACGGAGCTCAATGCTGGCTTTTACCCCCACACCGACATAAGTATTTACCAGGTTTTTTACTTGTTGGCTCAATACCGTTCCTGGTAGCAGATTGGCCACGCCAACTCGCCCTTGCATCAGTAAGACAACCTTAATCGAACTAGAGATGTCCCAGACTTTTTTACCCAGCGTCGCGTCACATCCCAATCTTGAAAACTGTCCTTCAGGTCTTCGCCCCGAGGCAAGGCAAGTCCTCTCTTGCATCGATATTGTCAGCCAGCGCCCTTGCAGCTGTTTAATTTTAACCTCGCAGCCCAGCATATCCCTCAACATCGCACGTAACCCGGCAGCCGAGCGGTTTTGCTTGTTAAAGTGCCCGGCATAATAACGTTGCAACTCGGCCTGTCCGCCACTAAACGCTGTCAGCAAAGTACTAGCAGGCGAAACTCGCGTCGCTGTCTCCTGCTCATAGTGACAATCTAAACGGTATTTTTTCCAGGCTCGGTAATACAGTGAAATAATCCGATGATTAAACAGATCAAAAAAATCACGCATGGTAGTGTCACGGTTCTTTAAACGCTGCAGGACCATTTCAGTATAATGACGAGGCATGACACCACTAGGCCCCGTCAGCCCCATAAAGCTGACATGCATATCAAACGCCTTCGTCGCGCAGTCATTCTCATTGCGGGCTGTCACACGAACTACCGACGGCCCCGGAAAACCCAGGTTCTGGACCGACTTGAAGCGGATTAATTCGTCCCGGGGAACCCCATCCCCACCGACATATTTATTTACTCGCGACTGTGCCTGTAACTGTCGTTCAATAAGATAAACGGCCCGATAAAAATCAAATTCGGGTGCGGATGTCAGTAATTGCTCAATCATTACAGCAAAACCTTGCTGCCCGCACGGGGAGGCCAGCGGTGATAGATATGTTCTTGTTGCTGAAGTTTTACAGACAAGCGGGTGTAACTGTTAATCGCTGCATACCGCGCAAAAAAAAACATCCAGAATGGATGCAAACAGGTAGAAACTGCTACCGGTAAAAGAGGATTCACTGAATTCGATAACGATATCGCTACCACTACAAAATGCGACTTTCCCTTTCTGATTTACGCGCGTAGTTCCCGGACTGATAACAAGGGAAACAATACCGTCTATCAATAACTTACTCTCAGGCGTAGCGCAGAAGTCATATAGGTGCAGTGTTTCTTTAAGACGTGCAAGAGCCCCTTCACCTGTAAACGTATTCAGGCTTAGGTGACTAACCAACTGCCAGCGTGAGTTGTCATGCAACGCTGGCCTAACCGTTGTCGTAGGCGCAGTAAGACACCGTACAGTCTTTATCGAGTCGACATACACCATCGACCTCAACTTGGGTTCACCACCCCCAAAAGGAAGGCTAGCCGGAAGGTTTCGGTTGCAACAGCGGGCTTTGGCCTGCAATAGCCAGTCTTTGGCCTGAGCATGAACCGCTGTTGCGTTATAGCGCTTATCAACAACCGACATGTAAAGCTCAGTTCCCGCTTCTGTATGGCCTCCGGCCCATTGCGCGAAACCACGGCGTGTATGCCAGAAAAGCTGATCCTGATCGGATAATACTGGGTGCCCCTGGGCATAAAATGGACTTAATTTGATGCTATTACCGTGCGGTGTAATTGCACTAACGTCATCCAGAGACACAATCTCACAGGTATCCGCATTCTGATATTTCGGTACCAACCTGTATTCGTAATTTTGTTCAGCCAACCTTACCGGCTCAAGATTTTGCTCAAACAGATTTATGACCGGAGTACAGCCTAATAAAAAGCTGTCCGCGCTGACGTACTGCTGCAGCTCTTCAGAGTCTTCAGAGAAGTACAGAAAAACATCCAGCTTATCCATCACACCCGGCCAGGCTGGATCCAGATCGGCTATATCAAAGAATAAAAACTTCTCAGGAAATAAAAACTGCTCAACCAACAGGCGATAACCATCAACACTCCTGTTCCCATAGGGAACAACGGCATGCTCATCGTCATAACCTACCGCACGAATATGTCGGGATGTTAATGTTTTCATCTGATCGGTCTGACCACTTGGCGCAATCCCGATCGACACCAGATTACGATGAATCATCTCATGCAAAACGTGCACGTGATGGCGCTGACCATTTATATAAAAGCGTAATCGGTCAATTCCAAGCACTGAAAAATTTGTATTGTCAAATTCACAGGCCAAGGTTAATTTAACCAATGATTTTACTTTGCCGTGATTAGACGGCGTCGGCGACTTAAATGGTGCATTCTCAAAGTGAGCACAAACCACTTCAACGGGCCATAGATCCGTTTCATAACACGAACGAAATTCGCAGGGCTTGAGCCCGTCCACATCTGTTTTGAATTCACTGCCTCTCGCTAAACGAATCCCTCGAGTTGACAAGTTCTGCGTCGTGATTTTAATCACAGCCATTGAGGGTATGGGGGCTTGATAATCGGGGCATATTTGTCCAAGCAACGCATCGGTTATTTCCGGAAAGCTATCATCCAGTTTTTGACGAATCTGCGCCGTTAGTAACGAGAAGCCTTCGATTAATCGAGATACATGCGGATCTTCAACTGTTTCATCGCTGATACGCAGACGTCCGGCAACCTTAGGGTATTGCTCGGCAAATTCGGCTCCCATTCGTCGGATATAGGATAATTCCCGATTGTAATATTTAAGGAGATCATCGTTCATCAGCCCACATCCTTGACAATAATCCCCTGATTGATCGGCTCAAAATCAGAATCAAACGTAATGTACGCGGGTTGCGGATCGGCATGCAACAAAGCATCTATCCTCAATTGAAGGACTCGATCTTCGGGTATTTCTGTGTGTTTTAAAGACACACTCACTTCTAAGAAGCGCGGTTCAAACTGTCGGATCGACCTCTCTATTTCGCGACAAAAGTTCAATCTTCCTTCAACTGAATCCATCGCTATACAAGCAAAGTCCGGGAGACCGTAATTCACGAGACTCTGGTTTAATTCATTGAAATTTGCCGGCCAGATATTCCAACGCATTTTGGCATTAAGGAGGTTTTCTAAATCTCGGCGTACATTTTGCCGCAATGTACGCAAGCCTATTGCTCGACGCTTAGGCGACAAATCAATATTCCCCGGATTATCATCAATCAAACGATCCAGAACCGAAGCCTGTAATGGTTGGCTACTACGAGCTGTCATCAATTCGTCCTTGAGTTGATTTTTGCTGCAAATATAGAAAGCAAGTTTCACCCTTGGCTCAAATGAATCATGAGCAAGAGCAACCCTTCTTCCACCCGAACATGGAACTTCAGGCCAAGCTCTATTCCGCAAGCTCAATATTAAGTTGCAGTCATGCCTTACCCAGGAAATAAAGGGTAAACGCACAAGAAGCGGTTACAGATTTTATTCAGCTATTACGAAACAAGTAGAAACTTCTCATACATATCCTTGTATGGGGGGGTGATTCCATTCGCAGCGCTATTGAACGATAACTCGGCATCGAAGGCAAGTATCGCTTGAAAAAAATCATTACGATTACATACAGCGACGAAATACCACGATTGAAATTTCTATAAAAAAACTTGAGCATCCCGCAATACTGTTCGACAACGAGGACACCCTGTACTCAACATCGAATCCGATGCCTTTCAGCGCTCGAGTATGCAACGCATAAAATAATGATAAGATACGGCCATACACCTAAATCATATGACTTGCTTACTGTGCCTGACAGTCAAGTTTCGGAGTAAACATGCTATCTGCAACCATTGAAAAACGCCTCAACGACCACCTCAATCTCGAATTTTCTTCGGCTCATTTTTACCTATCGATGAGCGCTTATTTTGAAAGCACTAACCTGTCCGGCTTCGCGCACTGGATGTTCGAGCAGTACCAGGAAGAGATCGCGCATACCATGAAGTTTTTTAAATACATCAACGACAGGGATGCAAGGGTTATTCTTTCGGACATACCAAAGCCAGATCATACCTGGGAGTCACCACTG
>JBFGYY010000049.1:0-11541 GCA_041587095.1 Motiliproteus sp.
CCGTATTCCCGTCCACCGGGACGCCGGTACCGGGTGGCTTGGGTTGGTATCAAACGCTGGGCCTGTTTGAATCGGTTGCCAGGCAGCGCAAGATCATCGGCTTTGACCTGATGGAACACGCCCCTATCGCCGGGTTTCACGCCTACGACTTTGCTGCATCCCTGCTGGTGTATAAGCTCATGGGGATCGTGCGGCGTAATGCGGGGGAGTAGGCGACAGGCCGCAAGCTGCAGGCTTCAAGTAAGAGCAAAATAACTACAGGCTACAGGCTACAGGCTACAGGCTACTGCTGTGGTTGTTTGCCTAAGGCTTGCCGCCTGTAGCCTGAAGCTCTTAGTTGTTTTTCCTAAGCCGCTCAATCACGGCTTGGGCGTTTCGTTCCCGCCTGGCTTGTTGGGCTTGGCGATCCAGTATCGCCAGCTCGTTTCCAGCCAGGGCGTCATCCAGGGCTTCCTCCGCATTCAGCAGATCGCTGCTGCGCTGCTGGTTGCGCTGCAGGCGCTGCATGGAGTCTGCTAAGTCGGATCGGCAGGTCTGCAGTCGGCTCGGCCCTTGTCGGAGGCCGGCTTTTAATACACCAAGGCGGGCATTTGAGCGGCTACGGTTGAGCTCGCGACGCGTACTCTGCAGGTGATTCAAAGCTTCGCGTAACTGGCGTGTCAGCTGCTGTTCCTCTTCACGCAATGAAGAGACCTCGGCCTGTCGAGCGTGATACTCCTCTTCGCGATCGGCGACCTCCTGCGCCAGCAGTTGCATACGCTCATTGTCCTCAAGCGCCATCGCTTCCCGTAGTTGTAATTCACGTTTACTGATGGCCCCGGCGACCTGTTGTAACTGTCGTTCCAGGCCGATGCGATCGGCGCTGAGTTGTGTCAGCTCTTCGCGTAGCGCCAGCAAATGTTGCTCGTAATCGCACAGCTCCTGTTCGGCGATACGTAGTGCGTTATGGTCCACCGCAACTTCAAGCAGTTCGCGGCTGCCGCCTCGAAAGGCGCAACTGAGTTTGCCCAGCAATATCTGAATGGTACTCATCGTCTTCACCTATTCGCTCAGTTCCTGAATCATCTTTTGTGCCTTGGCATCGCTGATTCGATTGATCAGGCGCTGGCTCTCGTGGTCGTCGCGCAGGGTCTTGGTCAGATTAATGGTGGCGCTGACCAGAAAAAGGGCGCAGAGGGCAAAGTAGCCCTTGATCATCAGATCACCGGGCATCAAAAAGACCCCGGCAGCCATCGCCAGCAGAGCGCTGGCAAAAGAGGCTTTAACAAAAAACAGCCAGGGACCGGAATGGCTTTGCATATCAGTCGGAAGCATAACGTTCTCCTTGTTGAGGCATTAAACAGTCGGGCATTCAGTCTCGTTTACAGCAGGCCTGATCGCCTTTTTTAACCATGCTCAGCAGGATCGATCCGTGCTGAACGCCTACAAGGAATACGACAAGGTCTCTTGATGGAAAACCTTTACAGCCCAGGTCGCGTTTGAAGGGCCTTGAAGTAGCGTTATTTGATACGAAAATACGTGCGGCAGGCGGCAGGCGGCAGGCGGCAGACGAGGGCGAGAGGCGTGGTAGCTGGTATGACCCCGATGGTATGACCCAAATGTGGATAAATGGCCAGAGAAGGGGCGTTGTGTTTTCTTGCAGCCTGAAGCCTGAAGCGGTGTTTCTTTTAGCTTTCTTTTTTTCGCAACCGATCAAACAAGCCAAACCGCCACGGCCGCATGGCCAATACCACTGTAACGCCGTGGCGGTCATCGAAGGGCAGTTGTCGGTCATCATTGGCAAGGGTGTCGAACTCTTTTACCAGAAGTTCCAGTTTGCGTTTGAACAGGGTGTTGGCGGCGTGGCTGAGCATGCCGTTGGCGACCAGCAGGCGCTCGCCGGCCTGATCAAAGCGGGAGCGGAAAAACTCGGCTTCGAGGTTTTCCTGGAAGAAGCGCTGGATAGGGCCGTTCTCTAACCACTGAAAATTGGGCGCGACCCGCAGGCGGATTCGGTTGCCGGGCAGGAGTTCGATAAGACGCAGCCGGTCCAGGCTGGCCAGATGCTGAATGCACTGTGTTTCCGGGATGTTAAAACGTGTCAGTATCTGGGCGAGAGTCCAGTGATTCAGTACGCACACGGTGATCAACACCCGCTCCAGGTCGGCAGCGATCTCCCGCTCCTGTTCAACACTCAGGCGGCTGATCTGCTCGCGCTGGGTGGCATTCATCTGTGTAACCAGGTCGGATATCTCCATATCCAGCAGTTGGCACACCTGGTCAAGGCGGGCCAGGGAAAAGCTTTGTTCGGAGAAAAGTCGTTTGACACTGGCTTCCGACAGGTCAAGATATTCAGCCACCTCGCTGTAGGTCTTACCGCGTGCTTTCAATGCTTTCTTGAGGGTTTCGATTAACAGCGAGGTTTGTGCCATAGTCTTTTCCGTTTTGATAGTTAATAGTCTTTTCCGTGTTGATGTTTAACAGTTTTTTTTTGCTTGGATGTTTAATAGTCTGCTCCGCTTGGGTGTTCAGATACTCTAAGATCTGTGAAGCGTACCGGTGATGTGAACGGCCGTTATCGCAGATTGCTGCCAGCAGGCAGGCATCCTCTCCGGGATGCGTTATTTGCTGTTTGGTATTGATATGCGCTACCTTGTGGTGTTTATAGTACAACAAAAGTATTTCTCGTCGCACTAGGTGATTCTCTTGGCTAGGGTAGCGATACCGTAATTAACACAGGGAGTTTGACCCCATGACCGCACTGCTTCGCATCAAAGGTTGTCTGCCTTTTATGTTGATGATCTTCCTGAATGCCTTTGTCGATCTCGGGCACAAGATCATCATCCAGAATACCGTTTTTAAGGTTTATGATGGCCAGACACAGATTTTGTTGACCGCCTTTGTCAATGCCCTGATTTTGCTGCCGTTTGTGTTTCTGTTCAGCCCATCGGGCTTTATTGCCGATCGCTTTGCCAAGCCGCGGGTGATGCGGATCAGTGCCGCCGCTGCCGTGGTCGTGACGCTGCTTATTACCCTCTGCTATTACCAGGGCTGGTTTGTGGCAGGTTTTGCCATGACGCTGCTGCTGGCTGTACAGAGTGCGTTTTATTCGCCGGCGAAGTACGGCTATATCCGCGAATGGGTCGGCGCGGCGCGCCTGACTGAAGCCAATGCCATGGTTCAGGCGGTGACCATTGTGGCGATCCTGATGGGTGTGTTCGTGTTTTCCATTCTGTTTGAGCAACGCCTGGCGACCCGAGACTGGAACAACGAGGCCGAGATTCTGCAAGCCGTCGCACCGGTTGGCTGGGCGCTGGTCGGTTTCTCGCTGCTGGAACTGGTCATGGCTTACCGGCTGCCGGCCACCGAGGCGGCTGCGCCGATGTTAAGCGAATTTCGCGCCGCCGATTATCTGCGTGGGCGTTATCTGAAGACCAATCTGGCCAGCTTGCGTTCGGGCCGTATCATCTGGTTATCCATCATCGGGCTGTCGATCTTCTGGGGCATCTCGCAAGTGTTGCTCGCGGCATTTCCCGCCTATGCCAAAGCCGTTTTACAGGTTACCGATACGGTAATGATTCAGGGGCTGATGGCCTGTTCGGCGATTGGCATTCTGCTGGGCTCCGTTGTGGCGGGTAACAGCTCGAGCCGTCATATCGAAACCGGCCTGATTCCGCTCGGCGCGCTGGGTGTCGTATTGAGCCTGTGGGTGTTACCCCAGCTGACTTCGCCACTGGCTATCGGCCTGACTTTTGCCGGTCTGGGCTTGGCGGGAGGTTTGTTTATCGTGCCTCTGAATGCGCTGATTCAGTTTCATGCCAATGCCGACGAGTTGGGGCGTGTGCTGGCCGGTAACAACTGGGTTCAGAACCTGGTGATGTTGTCTTTTCTCGGCCTGACGCTGGCGTTTGCCCATTGGGGCCTGAGCAGCCTGGATCTGTTCCATCTGCTGACGCTGATCGGATTGGCCGGGGCCTTCTATACCGTACAGCAGTTGCCGCACTCACTGGTCAGGTTGCTGATCGCCCGAGTGTTTGCCGGTCGATACCGTATCGACGTGCTGGGTTTTGAGCATCTGCCCGCGCGCGGCGGCGTCCTGATGCTGGGCAACCATATCAGCTGGGTGGACTGGGCACTGGTACAGATCGCCTGTCCGCGTCCGGTACGCTTTGTCATGGAGCGCAGCATCTATTCGCGCTGGTACCTGAAGTGGTTGATGGATCTGTTGGGGGTGGTACCCATCGCCGCAGGCCAGAGTAAAGCCTCGCTGGCGCAGATCAATCAGTTGCTCAAAGCCGGTGAAGTGGTGTGCTTGTTTCCGGAAGGGGCGATCAGTCGTAACGGTCAGTTAGGGGAATTCAAGCGCGGTTACGAACGCACGGTGGAAGGTGTCGAGGGCGTGATTCTGCCATTTTATCTGCGCGGCTTATGGGGCAGTCGTTTCTCCCGCTCCGGTGAAGGCTTGAAGAACCTGCGCCGCGCCGAGTTACGCCGCGATCTGATCGTGGCCTTCGGTAAACCGTTACCCATCACTACCGGCGTGGCTGAGGTGAAACAGCGGGTGTTTGAGTTGTCGTTGACCGCCTGGGACGAACACACGCGTTCGCTGCCGACCCTGCCGCAGGCCTGGGTTCAGACCGTGAAGCGCAATGGCGCTACCCTGTGTCTGGCTGATGTTCAGGGCGGTACCGAGCTGTCGGGTTACCGGGCGTTGACGGCAGCGTTCATGTTTGCTCGACGCTTCAAACAGCATAACCCGGGTCAGAATCTAGGGCTGTTACTGCCGACCAGTAGCGCCGGCCTGTTGGCGAATATGGGCGGGCTGATCGCCGGCAAGACACTGGTGAACCTGAATTACACAGCCAACCCGGCGGCGATACTGGCGGCGGCGGATCAGGCCGAGCTCGAAACGCTGATCACCTCGCGGCGTTTCATCGACAAGCTGGCTAAGCGCGGTATTGACCTGGAGGCTTTACTGGCGCGCCAGCGTGTTATCTATCTGGAAGACATGGCGGCAGGGCTGGGCAAGTTCGAAAAGCTGGCAACTCTGGCTTGTGTGCGCCTGTTACCGGCCGGGTTGTTACGTCTGCTGTTTTTGGCACGGCGGGACCTCGAATCGCCGGCTGCAATACTGTTTTCCAGCGGCAGCGAAGGCCAGCCCAAAGGGGTGGTGCTAAGTCATAGAAACATCATGGGTAACATTCAGCAGGTGTCCGACGTGCTCGATACCCGTCAGGAAGACCGGATCATGGCCAGTCTGCCGCTGTTTCACGCCTTTGGACTGACCGTTACCGGGTTGTTGCCGCTGGTGGAAGGCATTCCCGCTGTGTGTCACCCCGATCCTACCGATGTGGTGGCCATCGCTAAAGGGATTGCCCGCTACCGGGTGTCGGTATTCTGCGCGACAGGCACTTTCCTGCGTCTGTTTAACCGTAACAGCAAGGTGCATCCGCTGATGCTGGAGAGCCTGCGCGTTGTGGTTGCCGGGGCCGAGCGACTGAATACCGAGGTGCGCGACGGCTTCGAACGTAAATTTAACCGTCCGATCTTTGAGGGCTACGGCACCACAGAAACCACGCCGGTGGCCAGCGTGAATATTCCCGATCGGCTCGATAGCGCTGACTGGCATATTCAAACGGGTAATCGCGCGGGAACCGTGGGTCTGCCGCTACCGGGCAGCTGCTTTCGGATTGTCGATCCGGTGACGCTGGAGGCGTTGCCTACCGGTCAGGATGGCTTGATTCTGATTGGCGGCACCCAGGTCATGCTCGGTTATCTGAACGACACGCAGCGTACGGCTGAGGCTATTGTCGAGCTGGACGGCCAACGCTGGTACCGCAGCGGTGATAAAGGCCATCTGGATGCCGACGGTTTCCTGACTATCGTAGATCGCTACTCGCGCTTTGCCAAAATCGGAGGCGAGATGATCAGCCTTGGGGCGGTCGAGTGTGCGATTGCTAAAGACCTGCCGGAAGGGGTCGAAGTACTCGCCAGCGCGATACCCGACAGTCGTAAAGGGGAGCAGGTTGTCCTGTTGTTCAGTGGCGCTATAGACGAAGCGGCATTGCGCCAGCATATCGACGGCAGCGGTTTAAACCCCCTGATGCGCCCGGCACGTCTGTTGGCCGTGCCGGAAATACCCAAGTTGGGCAGCGGTAAAAGCGATTTTAACCGCGCCAAACAACTGGCCAGTCAGTAGGATGGTAGTCGGATTAGGCGCCAGGCGTAATCCGACGCTCTTAGTACGGGAGGGGGTAGGAAGATAAAGATCAGTGGTGCTAATCGGTGGTGCTAATCAGTGTTTGCCAATTATCAACTAAGTTGCTGCAGATAGTGGCCGGCACTGGCAATAATCTTGGTCTCAGTCCTTGGCCCGCGCCCAATGGCAGCGTACAATTCCATGCTCGTGGATAAGGAATTCCTGCATGTTCTGTCGTCATGTTCTAACGCCTTTATTTTCCAATCAGCCTTTTGTTACGTTGCTCTCGCGCATACTGATCTTGCTGACCCTGGCACTCGCCACTGAAACCTCGGCCGCCAACCGATATATCACCCTCTCGGATTATCTGCAGCAAAACCCGGATCAGAAAGCATTGATGGCCAAGTTACAGGCTCAGGTCAATGGGCCGGCCGTGGCACTGAAAAATATTGGTGGCAAACCGGTGCGTATTGCCATGGCGGTGCCTGGCTTGCAGTTGTCTGATTTTTGGTTACGTACGGCCACCGCCTTGCGCCGTCGTTTGGACCGTATCGGCGTGGTTTATCAGCTGGATTCGCATCTTTTCTCGCTGGACATCGATGACTTTTCACAAGACGCCCGCCTGAGGGCCGCACTTGAGGATGATCCTGACTATCTGATTCTGACGCTGGACAGTAGCTTGCAGCAGCGAAGTATCGAACGTTTGCTGGTGCAGGGCCGGCCGAAGCTTATCTTGCTCAATATCACGACACCGGTTCAGCAATGGGGGCGTAATCAGCCGTTTCTGTACGCCGGTTTTGATCACCAGGAAGGCTCACAGTTACTCGCAGATGCCATGCTGGCAGATCAGGACAGCCAGCCGCGCAATGTCAGCTTGCTATACCGAAGCCCGGGCTACGTCAGTGATATGCGCGGCAACATACTGGTTGAGCGCTTGCAGCAAGAAGGGATTCGGCTCAGCAGTAGCTTTTATACCGATAGCACCCGTGATTCGAGCCGCGCCGCTGCAGTAACCGCTTTGCGACAGGACCCTGATATCGACTTTTTCTTTGCCTGCTCAACCGATGTCGCATTTGGCGCCGTGGATGCGATTGCCGAGCTGGGTTTGCAGGGCAAGGTGCGGGTCAACGGCTGGGGTGGGGGGCAGTCGGAAGTTGATGCCATCCGCAGTGGTAGTCTGGATATGACCGTGATGCGCCTGAATGATGATGCCGGCATTGCGGTTGCCGAGGCGATCCGTTCGGACCTGCTGGGTGAACCCGTGCCGCAGGTGTTTGCCGGGCGTTTTCATCTGATTAACCGTGCGACCGATACACTCACACTTGAGGCATTAGAGAAGCGAGCCTTCCGCCTGAGTGGCGAATGGGCGTCGGAATGAGGCGCACCTTTTCTATCTTTAACCTGTTGGGTGGCGCCATACTGCTGGCTTTTGCCACCCTGGCGGGCACTACCCTGTTGACGCAGTACCGTAACACTAACCTGATGCTCGAGCATGAGATAGGCAACAGTTTCGACCAGAGCCATGCCTTGCTGGAAGTCGTACTGCAGTCGTCGCAGGAGTCCATTGAACAGCAGCTGACTTATCTGGCTCAACGCGACGATCTGACACAGGTATCTGGTGATAATGTTATGCCGGTTTTGCAGGAGCGCTTGAACAAACTGGCGCATAACGGTCAGACGGAACTGGTCGACCTGATCCTGCTGGAGTCCGCCAATGCTGCCGAATGTGTCAATATGGGGTCGCCGCTGGTGGGTATGCAGCCCTACTGCCGCGAAATTGTTTCCCAGTTTGATAACCTCCAGCAACCCTGGCATCTGGTCGTGATTCCACAGCCTGACGGCACGGCTTCGGCCGCTCCGGGCGAGGTGTTGGCTGTGGGTATGCTGACCCGCAAACCGTTGATTAATGCCGTGACCGGGCAGGTTATGGCTTACCTGTATGGCGGCCTTGTCCTGAGTCATAATTTTAATCTGGTCAACCGCGCTGAATCGGCGAGTCCTGCCCAGACGCTGGGAATTGGGATCGCCTATAACGGGCAGCTTATCAGCACCAGTGTTCGGCCCGGCTCACGGGAATACCGGGCACTGCAGGGGGCCGCGAAACAATCAGACCCTTCAATCTACGCCAGTGAGGGGTTACTGGCGCGTGCATCTCTGGTCGCGACAGTCGATGATGTCGGGGTGTTAACGCTGGTTACCGTGATCGAAGATAGTGCGTTTGTGTCGATGCACCTGGATCTGGCCCAGCAGAGTATGCTCACGATGGCTATCGCGGTGGTTCTTGCTGTCCTGTTGACTCTGTTTGCGTTACGCCTCTCGGTCGCGCCGCTGAATCAGATTCTGGCGCTGTTGCAAAGCTCGCGTCTGAGTGAGCTTGATACTGCCCTCATCAGCCCGGTGACTGAATATAATCTGTTGGGTAAAGAGATCGCCGTGCTGGTGACCGAATTGCACGGGGCCCAGCAAAAAGAGGTCGAATACAGCCGGCAGCTGGAGCATTCGCACCAGCATTTGAGTGTTGCAGCCGAACAGAACCGGCAGCTCTTGCACCGTTTGATGCGCTTGCAGGAAGAGGAGCGCAAAGCGCTGGCCAAGGAGTTGCACGATGACCTGGGGCAGACCCTGGCGGTTGTGTCCACCGATGCTTATCTGATGCGCAACCTGCCCCATGCTGATCCGCGTGCGGTGCAGTGTGCCAAGTCGATTGAGAAATGCTCCAAAGATATGTACAGCGTGGTGTATAACCGCATCAAGGCACTGCGTCCGCTGGCCTTGAATGATCTGGGGGTTGGCGATGCCATTGGTTATATGCCGGCCATCAATACGCTTCGTCAGCAGGGTATCGTGGTTGAGCTGGTTATTGAGCCAGACTTGCCTGCGCTGGAGGACGCTGCTGCGACAGCTCTGTACCGGGTTGCGCAGGAAGGCCTGGATAATATTCTCCACCATGCGCTGGCTCACCAGGCGTGGATACGCCTGTATCGGCAGGCGGACAGCTCGACTCTGGTGCTTGAGGTTGAAGATGACGGTATCGGCATGGGCTTGCTGCCAAGCGAGGCGGGTAACGGCTTTACCCAGGCTGCCAAGGAAGGGTACGGGCTCACCAGCATGCGGGAACGGATGCACACCGTGGGTGGCGTGTTTGGCTTGATCAATCGGTCCAAAGGTACCTGTATCCGTGCCAGTGTAAAATACAGTGCCGAAAAGTTTGCTGACCCGCTGCAAAGTTAGCTTTGAACGTTTAGCCGAGATACACGCGTGTTAATCCGCTGGGCTGTTATCCAGCCACAATTCCTCTGTCATCCGCTCACACTTCTGTTCATAGCGCTCTCCAGGTTGGTGCGGCTGTGCGATGTTGCTCGCCTAACCAGGGCTCACATGGGCCGTTAGGTAGCGTTGACTCATTTCTTACCAGGCAGGCTGTGAGTTTGTCAGGTGAATTTTCGTCTTTTACCTTGACTCTAAGGCTTGCAAATTTGTTGGATTTATCACAGTGCGCTGCATCAATTTGCCAGAAATTTTTGTCAGGTTAATGGTTACTTCGTCTGAAAAGCTATTGACTTTGTTTGTTGTTATGCACATTGGTGTTGCCGGCTATTCTTGGCGGGCATAATAAATATCAATAGTTGCCAATCGGAGTGTTGATTATCGTAACTATATGTTTTAAATAGTATTAATGTTTGTTGTATGATTTTTGATCGCTTTGTTGAGGACCGCATAATACGGGGGCTGCAGACGGTTGCTAAGGATAAATCAACAGAGTTATCCACAGAATCTGTGGAGAGTGCACACGTTGGTTGGCGCGGTGTTGTGTGCGCTGCTTCAGCTCACTATTCAAGGCTGGCCTGAGCGGGTTGGAGTCAGTAAGAGCTAAAAAGACAGTGGCGTGTCGGCCCCAGTACGTCGCTCGTTTCCGGGCTGTGATTCAGGTCCTCGGCTATCTGCTTACGGGAAAGCCAGAACGCACCCGAAAGAATGGCCTCGAGACCACGTAGTTGTGCGCACAGTGTTTCCCCTTGATAAAACATACCGCGTACGCCGTTGAGAATCAGCTGAGGCTCCGCGTTGATCTGATCCTGAACGTTATACAGCGCGAGCGCGTTAAGTGAATCGCTTTCGATGCGGTGCGTTGCGGTATAGCGCAGCAGGGCGCGTTGGTCGAGATTGGTGCAGTCGATCAGTGTGAGCGGGTTAGTGCTGGTCTGAAGAGGTTCGCGTTCACACATTCGCTGCGGGCAGCGTAAACACTGCCTGGGCAAGAAGTGATGCAGTGACGGTATTGCTTGCAGGAATGGGGTTGTATCCTGGCCTGTGAGGTTATGTGTTGGTATCAGCATGCTCTGCTGCCCTCGCGCAGCAGGTTGGTAATGCGCGCTGTTGCAGTGGGCATGAAGAGTAAAGGGAAAACCCCGGCATGATCTGAGGGGGATTGGACAAAGTTTATTGCTAGGCTGATAGCGCCATCTTGCCCTTCTGTGGTTCTCGCATCCATGCGTGTAGTCTCCAGGGAGTGTTTGTTTGCAGCTGCTTGTTTGTCGACTCCTGTTAAGCAGATAAGCCTGCATTGCCGATTGAGCATAAACCGTTGTGTGGACGGGGTGTTATTTGTACCAAGTCTCTTGTCAGACAAAGGATAGTGGCTTTTGGCCGGTTAGCCAATTCGCACGCTTTTTAATCTGAAACCAGACGATCTGAGAGAGAAAATCGGCGGTTTTTGGTAATCCTTATAAGCATTTTAGTATCAGTAGATCTTGATCAATGTTGTTGGCGGATGTCTGGCATAGACTGCTGCTCAAACAAGTTGGCGCACTTTTTCAGATCGTGAAGCGCTCATCAGGCGGTTGTTATTATCAGGCCAAGTCGTGCGTTGTCTCTTTAATCTGAAGGAAGGACGACAGGTAGCCATACCTGTCAGGTTATTGTCCCCGTTAAGCTCAAGCCATTCTCTGGTCTTGTTGGCTTCAGGGGCTTGCATTGGCATTCATGGCTAATGCTGACTCACTCTATTAATCAGCAGGGCCCATTGCCGAAGCCAAGGACGGGCTTGTCCGGCTCGTGAGAGCTCGACATATAGCGTTGTCGTACGTTGTTTGGGTTTTGCCATTAGAATTTTTACATTGGATTGGATCCCATGATCAGTAAAATCCCCTTGGAATCGCTCCGTGTCGGCATGTTTGTGCACGATTTAAACTGCTCCTTGATGGATCAACCGTTCGCACATGAAGGCTTTCTGGTTACAGACGAAACTATGCTGACGCAGATTCGGGAGCTGTCGGTCCGGCAGCTCTATATCGATAGCGAGCGCAGCGTGGATACCGAGGCCGTTAAGCAAGTCAGCGTTGCTGAAGATGGGGCTGTGCAGC